>CAIODK010000198.1 GCA_903856995.1 uncultured Burkholderiales bacterium | reverse complement strand
TGAGAAAAAGACGGAAATCGAATCGAGCCGGGCCGCTGACTGGGGCTGGTCGGCAAAGGTTAGATTTTACGTGTCTGGACGGGCGTTTTGTACACAATATCGCCGTGAACAGCAGGTGATTTTTCCTCAATGGGATAATGCAAAGCATGACCACCTCTATCAAAGACGCCCAAGGCGCACAAGGCATGCGTATCGCGGGCAAACTGGCCTCCGAAGTTCTGGATTTCATCACCCCCCACGTGGTTGCTGGCGTGACCACCAATGAGCTGGATAAGCTCTGCTATGACTACATCACGCAAGTACAACAGGCTATTCCTGCGCCGCTGAACTACAACCCCAGCGGTGACAACCCTTATCCCAAGTCGATCTGCACCTCGATCAACCATCAGGTGTGCCACGGTATTCCAAACGACAAACCTTTGAAAAAGGGCGACACAGTGAACATCGACATCACCGTCATCAAAGACGGTTGGCACGGCGACACCAGCCGCATGTTTTCAGTCGGCGAGGTCTCCATCGCTGCCAAACGTTTGTCTAAGCTGACGTACGAAGCTATGTGGCACGGCATCGTCAAGGTCAAGGCCGGGGCGCGTTTGGGCGACATCGGCTTTGCGATTCAACGTTTTGCCGAGAGCCATGGCTTCTCGGTGGTGCGCGAGTTTTGCGGGCACGGCATTGGCCAGGTGTTCCACGAAGAACCGCAAGTGCTGCACTACGGCAAGCCAGGCACGGGCGAGACGCTGCATGCGGGCATGACCTTCACCATCGAGCCCATGATCAACGCGGGCAAAAAAGACATCAAAGAGCTGGGTGATGGCTGGACCATCGTCACACGCGACCACTCGCTTTCAGCTCAGTGGGAACACACCATCCTCGTGACCGAAACCGGCTACGAGGTGTTGACCCTCTCTGCGGGAAGCCCCGCCCTGCCCGATTTCGTGACTACCACCTGCTGTTAAGCACCTCCCGCAATGAACGCCTTGGCTAACCTTTACCGAAAGGACAAGGCGGCTTTGCTGCTGGCTGCGTCCGGCTCCATCACCCCACGTGGTGTGAAAACCTTGCTGCACAAGCTGTGCCGCATGACCGACGACACCCTGCGCACGCTGTGGGACGCTGCGGGTTTTGACAATGGCTTGTGCTTGGCCGCCGTGGGCGGCTATGGCCGTGGCGAGTTGTACCCCTACTCAGACGTGGATGTGTTGTTGTTGATGCCAGACGGCACTTCGCCGGAAAAAGACGACACGCTCAAAGCCAAAATTGAAATGTTCATTGGCAGCTGCTGGGACACGGGCCTAGAAATTGGCTCCAGTGTGCGCACCGTGACCGACTGTGTGCAAGAAGCTTCGGCTGATATTACTGTGCAGACGTCGCTGCTAGAAGCACGCTTCCTCGTGGGTAGCGTGAAGGTGTTTAAGAGCTTTCAAAAGCACTACGTACAGGCCCTCGAGCCCAAGGCATTTTTCTTGGCCAAGACGTTGGAGATGCGTCAGCGCCATACCAAATACGAAAACACACCCTACTCTCTGGAGCCCAACTGCAAAGAGTCACCAGGCGGCATGCGCGACTTGCAAGTGGTGCTGTGGGTGGCCAAAGCCGCAGGATTCGGCGATAGCTGGGAGAGCTTAGGACGCAAAGGCTTGGCGACCGACTTTGAAGTCAAGCAACTCAAACGCAACGAAGACATGTTGGCGCTCTTTCGCACCCGCTTGCACTTGGCTGCTAAGCGCCGCGAAGACCGTTTGGTGTTTGATTTGCAGCACGCCGTGGCGCAAAGCCTGGGTTTAGGCGTTGAAGAAGATGGCACGCTCAATGCACGCGTGGCCAGCGAAGCGCTGATGAAACGCTATTACTGGTCCGCCAAAGCAGTGACGCAGCTCAACCAAATCTTGTTGCTCAACATCGAAGAGCGTTTGAACGGCAACACGCAAGTGCTGCACCCAATCAACGAACGCTTTGCCGACAAAGCGGGCATGCTGGAAATCACCAGCGATGACGTGTATGTGAACGAGCCACACGCCATTTTGGAAACTTTCTGGTTGTACGAATCCACCGTGGGCATCAGCGGCTTGTCAGCCCGCACGCTCCGTGCGCTGTACAACGCCCGCACCTTGATGGATGGCAAGTTCAGAAAAGACCCCGCCAACCGCGAGATGTTCATGCGCATCTTGCAAGCCCCCAGTGGCATGACGCACGCCATGCGCTTGATGAACCAAACCTCGGTGTTGGGCCGCTATCTATGGCCGTTTCGCCGCATCGTGGGGCAAATGCAGCATGACTTGTTCCATGTCTACACGGTCGATCAACACATTTTGATGGTGCTCCGCAATGTGCGCCGTTTCTTCATGGCCGAGCATGCGCACGAATACCCGTTTTGTTCACAACTCGCGGCCGGTTGGGACAAACCTTGGATATTGTTTGCCGGCGCGTTGTTCCATGACATTGCCAAAGGCCGTGGCGGGGACCACTCACAACTCGGACGCGCAGAGGTGCGCAAGTTCTGCCGTGACCACAGCATCGACAAAGAAGACGCCAAGCTGATTGAGTTCTTGGTGGGCGAGCATTTGACGATGAGTCACATCGCGCAAAAGCAAGACCTGAGCGACCCCGACATCATTCAAGCTTTCGCCAAGCGCGTGGGCAACGAACGCAACCTGACCGCCTTGTACCTGCTGACCGTGGCCGACATTCGGGGCACCAGCCCAAAAGTGTGGAATGCCTGGAAAGGCAAGCTGCTCGAAGACCTCTACCGCTACACCGCCCGAGCACTGGGCGGCCGAGCACCAGATGCCGATGCCGAAGTGGAGATGCGCAAAAGCGATGCCCTTCAGATGCTGGCACTCAACGCGCTGCCGTTTGAAGCACACAAAGATTTGTGGGCCACCTTGGACGTGGGCTACTTCATGCGCCACGACGCGGCTGACATTGCTTGGCACACACGCCAACTCTCACACAGCCTAGCCATCGCCAAAACGCAAGCCAAACAAATGGGCGTGACCGTGCGTGCACGTTTGTCGCCCGTGGGTGAAGGCCTACAAGTGATGGTCTATTCGCCTGACCAAGCCGATTTGTTTGCCCGCATCTGCGGCTACTTTGACCAAGCTGGCTTTAGCATTTGGGATGCCAAGGTGCACACTGCCACCAACGGCTACGCGCTAGACACCTTCCAAGTGGTGAGCAGCCATTTTGAGGAGCACTACCGCGATCTGATCAAT
>CAIODK010000197.1 GCA_903856995.1 uncultured Burkholderiales bacterium | reverse complement strand
GCGCATGGCGCGTGCGGTGGCTGCAGAGTCTCAAGCCGCAGCGATGCAAACCGAAAACGTGCGCAAGATGTTGCTGGCCTTCTCGCGTGATCTACGTGTGGTGTTGCTGCGCTTGGCCTCACGTCTGCAAAC
This sequence comes from uncultured Burkholderiales bacterium, assembly GCA_903856995.1. Classification (GTDB taxonomy): domain Bacteria; phylum Pseudomonadota; class Gammaproteobacteria; order Burkholderiales; family Burkholderiaceae_C; genus Limnohabitans. Next base: position 4,159 of record CAIODK010000197.1, on the reverse strand, counting down.
ATTGCGTTATTTCGCCGCATCCAAACAACCCGTGCCCCACAGTTTGGCTTATGAGTCCTTGCATGTGTTCGCACCCTTGGCCAACCGCTTGGGCATCTGGCAGATCAAGTGGGAAATGGAAGACCTGTCCTTCCGCTTTTTAGAACCAGATACCTACCGTGAAATCGCCAATTTATTAGACGAAAAGCGAATCGAGCGAGAGAACTATGTGGTTCAGTTGCGCGAAACTTTGGCGGCTGATTTGCAAGCCCTCGGCGTCAGCGCGCAAGTGGCAGGTCGACCCAAGCACATCTACAGCATCGTTAAAAAAATGCGTGGTAAATCGCTAGATTTCTCACGAGTCTTCGACGTGCGGGCCTTGCGCGTGGTGGTGGCCTCGGTCCCTGACTGCTACGCGGCCTTAAGTTTGGTACACAACAACTTCTCTCCCATCGTGGAAGAGTTTGACGACTACATCGCCAAACCCAAGTCAAACGGCTACCAATCGCTGCACACGGTGGTGCGCGATGCACTGGGTCGTCCGATTGAAATCCAAATTCGCACCCAAGCCATGCATGACCACGCCGAGCACGGCGTCGCCGCACATTGGGCCTACAAAGAAGCCGGTACCAAAGGCTATGCCGGCGTGAGTGCCTCGGGCGACTATGACGCCAAGATCGCTGTCTTGCGGCAACTGTTAGCGTGGGAACGCGATCTCTCAGCGGACGCGCAAAGCCAAGCCACCACCGACACCTTGAGTGACCGCATTTATGTGCTGACGCCCGATGCTGCCGTCGTCGAACTACCGCAAGGCGGCACGCCCATCGACTTTGCGTACACCTTGCATACCAATTTGGGCCATCGCTGTCGTGGTGCGCGCGTGGATGGCGCAATGGTCCCGCTCAACACGCCGCTTAAAAACGGTCAAACAGTCGAGGTCACCGCTCTCAAAGAAGGGGGGCCTTCGCGCGATTGGTTGAACACCGAGCTCGGCTTCTTAGTCAGCTCGCGTGCGCGCTCCAAGGTGCGTGCGTGGTTCAACGCACAAGCCATGCAAGAGACGGCCGCAAAAGGTCGAGAAGCCGTTGAAAAACTCTTACAGCGCGAAGGCAAAACGGCCATCAAATTAGAGGACTTGGCATCGCAACTCGGCTTCAAGTCGGCGGAAGCGTTGTTTGAGGTGGTTGGCAAAGATGAGTTTTCATTGCGCAACATCGAAACCTTATTGAACCCACCCCCGGCTCCGATGGCGGCGGATGACTATGTGTTGCTCAAAAAATCTCGCCGACCTGAAAAGTCAGCCAAGAGCGGGGTGTTGGTTGTCGGCATTGATTCTTTGCTGACGCAGCTGAGCAAATGCTGCAAACCCGCGCCGCCCGATGAGATCCGTGGCTTCGTCACGCGAGGGAAGGGCGTGAGCATTCACCGAGCCGATTGCGGCAACTTCAGACAAATGGCCATGCGCAGTGCAGACCGTGTGATCGAAGTGGGCTGGGGCCAGTCCGCCTCTGCGAAAGCCTTGGTCTATCCAGTCGACGTCAACATTGAGGCCTTGGACCGTCAAGGTTTGTTGCGCGATATTTCAGAAGTCTTTGCCAAAGAAAAAATGAACGTGATTGGCGTGCAAACACAGTCGGTGAAGGACCTCGCGTGGATGACCTTCACGGTAGAGGTGGGCGACTCACGACGTTTGCAAAAGGTTTTGGGCCTTGTCAAAGAAGTTCGCGGGGTACGCACCGCAAAACGTCGCTGAAGTCTGCTATACTTTTGGCTTCGAACAATGTAGGCGCGTAGCTCAGTTGGTTAGAGCACCACCTTGACATGGTGGGGGTCGTTGGTTCGATTCCAATCGCGCCTACCAAAAATTGTAATGAAATCAAGCACTTAACGGAAACGTTCAGTGCTTTTTTTTCGTCCCACGTTTTTATATCTGCCGTGTTGTTCTTTCTACAAATCTAGGTGGGGTCGCTTTACTTGACATGCGTCAACGTTAAGCATGCAAGGCCCACCCAAAATCGTCCGATGCTTAAGAATGCACTGAGAGACGAAAATGACCATAGATCCCAATAGCTTCCGGCAAATATTCGAAGAGATGGATGCCCCAGCTTTTTTCCACGACTCTCAGTTCAGATTAACACTTGCCAATGCGGCCTACTACCGCGAGTCTGGTGCTACAGAAAAAGATGCCTTGGGCCGTCACTACTGGGATGTGTTTCCAAAAGGCACTGAGCCATTGCCCAATTGCAAGGCCTGCACCCTTGATGGACTTGATGCCACCTGCTTTGACGAGGTTGTCTGTGGCGATAAAACATTCGCGTCAAACGGGTACACATTAAGAGATAAGTCGGGTGAGTTAATTCATTCCCTGCATATCCTCAACAACATCACAAAAAAAATAACGGCAGAAAATGCATTCGCGAAAATAGACGCCCAATTTAAAGTTCTGTTTGAGTCATCTCCAGACGCCATCATGCTTCTTGATGAAAATGGATTCTTCGATTGCAATGTCGCAACCCTATCAATGTTTGGTTGCAAAGTCCGCAGTGATTTCATTGGCAAACATCCTTCTAAATTTTCTCCGCAGTTGCAACCCAACGGCGTTGAATCGATGGTGTTGGCAAATCAGATGATTCAACATGCCTTAAAAACAGGTAGCAACATCTTCGACTGGGTGCATTGCAAACTTGACGGCACACCATTCCCTGCTGAAGTTTTGTTGGTTCAATTCGAACGTGAAAACAAACCCGTTTTACAGGCGATCGTCAGAGACATAACGGTTCGGAAAAGAAACGAACAAAACCTCATCGATCAGGCAGAAAAACTTAGTCGATCGTTAGTCGGCACGATCAACACCATGTCCAAAGCCATGGAGTTAAGAGATCCCTATACGGCGGGGCATCAAGGTCGAGTCTCTTTGATTGCCTGTGCCATTGCAAAAGAATTGGACTGGGATGACGACCGCATCACGGGACTTCGAATGGCAGGACTCATTCACGACATTGGCAAGATCGGGGTGCCTTCAGAAATTCTCACCAAACCTTCGGAGCTCTCTGAATTTGAAGAAAAGTTAGTACAGCTTCATCCCCAGCATGGCTATGAATTGCTAAAGGACATTGAGTTCCCATGGGCGATTGCTGACATCGTCCGTCAACATCATGAGCGTATCGATGGCTCAGGTTATCCGTTGGGGCTGAAGGGGGCCGCCATACTTCCTGAGGCGAAGGTGTTGGCGGTAGCTGATATGTTGGAGGCCATTGCTACGCATCGCCCATATCGTCCGGCTCGTGGCTTGCCCATGGCGCTTGAATTAATTAAGAGTGAATCAGGCAAACAGTTGGATGCTGCTGTGGTGGATGCGGCCGTCCGACTATTTCAGGGTAAAGAAACCGTGGATGTGTCTGCCTTTGACTAAATCAACTAGGGTGTCCATGCATAGACGTGCTGTGCTGCTGACGTTGCTTTGCACAGGGGCATCCGCGCAAGTGCAACCAAGACCCGATGCCGCGCTGGAAGAATGGGCGCTCAGGTTTTCCAGAGAAATCGATCTCCGACTGGCCGTACCGTTAACTGCACAAAAGCATTACGTCGATTTACTGACTGAGGCACTGGGCCATACCCATGCGGCGGATGCTGCGCCACAGACCTATGTGCTGGCGGACCGCAATCCCAACATACAAGCTGTCATGCTGTTGGTCCACAACGAATCAGGTTGGCACTGGCTGGGTGCCACTGCCGCGTCCACCGGTAAGCCCGGAACTTACGAACATTTCCTCACCCCCTTGGGCGTCTTTTCGCACACGCTGGACAACCCAGATTTCAGGGCTGAGGGGACCTTCAACGAAAATAATATACGAGGCTATGGTCTGAAGGGCATGCGCGTATTTGACTTCGGTTGGCAGACCGCCGAGCGTGGTTGGGGTAAGGGCGGCACCAGCCTCATGCGCTTGCAAATGCACGCCACAGACCCAGCGATTTTGGACCAACGCTTAGGCACGGTGCAATCGGAAGGGTGTATCCGCATTCCAGCTTCTCTGAACCGATTCCTAGACCACTATGGCGTACTGGATGCGGCATATGAAGAGGCGGCGCGAGCTGGTGCAAATCTTTGGATCTTGCCCAAAAATCGCCAACCCATGCCATGGCCTGGACGCTATCTGGTGGTGGTGGACTCGGGGGCTAG
>CAIODK010000196.1 GCA_903856995.1 uncultured Burkholderiales bacterium | reverse complement strand
GCCAGCGGCATGCGGCCGTACGCAAACACTTCGGTCTGCATGCCTTCAGGCATCCCCTGCAGGATGACGGCCAGGTCGGCGCGCTTCATCTCCAGCGGAATGACCCACCGGGTAGCACCCAGTCCGGCCATCCACTTCAGCGTAGGCAGGTTGTAGATATTGAGGTGCGGTCCGGCAACAAACGGTACTTTCCCAGCCAGACATTGCACTGCACCCATATCGTTGGCTTCCACCAGAAAATCGCCGTTGCCGGTGATCTTGTGCATGGTGCCAACCTCCGCACCCGACTCCAGCAGTACTTGCGTCGACAGCACGACTTCCTTGCCAGCAAGCCGCAGGCGCTTGGCGATGTCGAGCCAATCGGACAGGCGCAGTTCATGGCGGCGGGAGCAGACTGCTTCGCCCAGATAGACCACATCTACGGCGGTCAGGCCAATAGCGTCGTAAAAATTAAAAGTGGCTTCGCGCGACCAGTAGTACAGCAACGGACCCAACGACAGTTTCATGGTAGTGAATTTCTTTATTTCCAGGGGCGATGGTACGCCCCCAAAGTGTGCTGCTGGCCTTCGGCCACTTTGTCCAGCCCGCTCATCCAGGCGGGCTTGGGTGCGTAACGGTGCGGATTGGCCATGCAATGGTCCATGGCTTCGCGCCAGACCTTGGTCACCTGTGCCACATAGGCCGGGCTGCGCTGGCGGCCTTCGATCTTGATGGCACGCACGCCCATCTTCATCAACTGCGGAAGTAGCTCGAGCGTGTTGAGGCTGGTGGGCTCTTCAATCGCGTAGTAGTTGGTGTCATCCCCCACATCAAAACGACCTTTGCACAAGGTGGGGTAGCCGGCGTTCTCACCGAGGGTGTAACGGTCAATCAGTACGCCATTCAAGCGCGACTCGCGACCCTGCGGCGTCTCCACCCAACGCACTGCTTTGGGGGGCGAGCAGACACCGTGGGTGTTCGGTGCCTCACCCGTGACGTAGCTCGACAGCGCACATCGACCTTCCACCATCACGCACAGGCTACCGAAACCAAACACTTCAATCTCTACCGGTGTTTTCTCGAGCACCTGTTCCACCTGCGTCAACGACAACACACGCGGCAGCACAGCGCGCGCAACACCAAAGTGCTGGTGGTAGAAGTTGATCGCCTCATAATTGGTGGCCGAGCCCTGCACTGACAGGTGCAAACGCAGCGTCGGGTGGTGCTTGACTGCGTAGGCCATCAAGCCAGGGTCCGCCAAGATAACCGCATCGACGCCATTGTCTGCAGCTCGGTCAATGGCCTTTTGCCAAACCTGCGGGTTGGCCGCTTGCGGGTAGGTGTTGAGGGCCACCAAGACCTTGCGTCCACGGTCATGCGCGTAGCGGATCCCCGTGGCAATGGCAGCTTCATCAAAGTTCAGACCTGCAAAATTACGGGCGTTGGTTGCATCACGAAAACCGAGATACACACAATCAGCGCCGTGGTCAACCGCAGCCTTCAGTGCAGGCAGGCTACCGGCAGGGCAAACCAACTCCAAGGCAGTCACCTCTTGCGCGTCGCTCGCGGGTTCGCCATGCATCAGTTTTTAACCTGCAGGCATAGGACTGCCTGTCTGATCGGACAGATATGGATGCGGCCGGTAACGACGAAAATCATGGAACACCTTAAAGATGAATTTATAATGCATCTTCACTGTAACCACACATGTATCGTGTTGTTGAGGTGAACGAACAAGCCTTGCGCTAGGTCAAACAAATGAAGCGGAGCGTGTTGGCACACACGCGGGAAACAAATAGAAGAAGGTGCATTCATGTCGCTCATCGTCGCGCTCATCATTTACACAATTGCCATGACGTTGGCTAATCTTCTGGTCGCTGAATTTGGACCCGTTGTCACGCCTATGGTTGCATTCGTCTTGGTTGGTTTGGACCTCGTGCTGCGCGATTGGTTGCAGGTACGTCTGAAGGTCTGGCAAATGGGCGGTTTAATTGCCTGCACCGGCGTGCTGACTTATGCGCTGAATCCCTCTGCGGACCAAATTGCCATGGCCTCATCGGCCGCTTTCACAGGCGCGGCCATCTTTGACTGGGCGGCATTTTCAATCTTAAAAGGCACGTGGTTGTTTCGCTCCATCGGCTCGAATGTGGTCGGAGCGGCGGTGGACTCACTGCTCTTTCCCACGATAGCCTTTGGTGTTTTTATGCCTCACATCGTGGTGGCTCAATTTGTTTCTAAAGTTGCCGGTGGTGCCATGTGGGCATGGATTTTTTCAAAGTTCGCAGTTCAAAAGCCTGTTAAGGCTTGAGCGCTCAAATCCTTTGGCATGCGAATGTGTTTCCAAGTCGGATCAGAAAACTCGTTAATCAGAAAATCCAAAAACACGCGAACCTTCGGCATCCTGTGTCGACCAGGTGGATAAACCGCAGAGAGTGGGACCGGTTTTGGAACGTGGAACTCCGTGAGGATAGGCACGACCCATCCACGACGCACGGCATGCTCAACTTGCATGTTGGCCACTCGAGCAATACCTCCGCCAGCCATGATGATCCGTAAAGCTGTTTCTGCGTTATCGGCAGTGATGCGACCATTCACATTGATTTCAGTTTCGTTGCCATTCACAAAAAATGGCCACTTCGTCGGTTGTTGCTGTCTATTGCCTAAGACGATGCAGTCGTGAGTGGCAAGGTCAGATGGTGTTTTAGGAATGCCCTTGCGTTCCAGGTACATGGTTGAGGAATAAATCATCCTTTCAAATTCTGAAAACTTCCGGGTGATGATTCCTTGATCTCCAATGACTCCTGAGCGAATCCCTACATCTGCGTTTTCGACTAACAAGTCGACAACTTTGTCGGTGACCGCCAACTCAACTTGTATGTCTGGGTACATTTCCATAAATTTTGGTAAGTGCAAGGCCAGTACGTTGTAGGCGAATCCTGTGACACAGTTGACGCGCAATTTGCCTCTGGGATTGCTACCTGCTTGCGAAACCTCTGATTCAGCGTCTTCAATGATTTGAAGAATGTCGCGCGCACGCAGGTAAAAAGTTTCTCCCTCCGCTGTCATGGATAAACGGCGTGTCGTTCTGTGAAGCAGTCGAACGCCCAATCTGTCCTCAAGCCGAGTAATCAGTTTGGACATCGCAGAGGGGGTGAGCCCTAAATCGACGGCGGAGGCGGAGAAGTTGCCTCTCTCCACGACTTTGACAAAGGCTAGAAACTCATGGCTCATATGTGAAATATATTCATAAATGTTGGTTTAAATTACATGTTTATCCTAATATTTTCGGATGATACGATGAATCCATTGGCCCGAGGTGTTGATTTGTCAGCATCATGAAAAGTGGGAAAAGCCACTGTTTAACTAAAAATCTGGAGATAAAAATGAAACGTCTGGTACTCAAATCCCTCATCGCTGCAATCGCTGTGACGGCATGGGGCGCAAGCTTTGCTCAAGATGTCAAAGAGCGAACCATCAAAATTGCATTCAGTCAAAACGATAGCCACCCTCAGGGTTTGGGCGCTCAAAAATTTGCTGATTTAGTTGCGAGTAAAAGTGGCGGAAAGCTAAAAGTAAACCTGTTCAGCAGTGGCAAGTTAGGCGGGGACCTACAGGTCATCTCTTCGTTGCAAGGCGGAACCGTTGAAATGCTTATAACCACGCCAGGTTTGTTGGCCGGTATAGTTAAAGATTTCGAAGCCGTTGACTTGCCTTTCATGTTCCAGAGCCCCGAAGAAGCGCTCGCGGTGCTTGATGGCCCTTTCGGTAAAAAGCTGTACGGCAAGATCCCAGAGAAGGGGCTCATTGGCATGGCCTATTGGGATTTCGGTTTCCGTAACGTGACCAACAGTAAGCGCCCCATCACGAAGATGGAGGATTTGAGCGGGTTGAAGCTGCGGGTTGTTCCCGCTGCTGTTTATGTTGATCTCTTTAAGGGACTTGGCGCAAACGCTTCACCCTTGCCGTGGCCTGAGCTATATGGTGCGCTTGAACAAAAAGCCTTTGATGGTCAAGAGAACCCTGCATCAGCCATTGCGGCTGCGAAGTTCTTTGAAGTTCAAAGTTATCTATCGTTAACAAAACACACCTACAACGCCCAAGCCGTCTTGGCCAGTAAAAAATTCTGGGATCAGTTGTCACCTGCTGAACAAAAGATATTGCAGGATGCGATGAACGAAGCGACACCTTATCAGCGCCAGGTTTCTCGGGCTTATGACGAGTCATCGTTAGATGTTTTGAGAAAAGAAGGCATGAAGGTCAACGATATTGCCCCTAGTGAACGTAATCGCATGCGCATTGCATTGAAAGATGTCATTGAAAAGCACAGTGCCCCTATTCGCTCAACGGTTGATGAGCTGAATGCTGAGCTAGCCAAGTATCGGTCTGCTGCTAAATAACGTTTAAAAACCAACTTAAAGCCACAGAGAAATTCATGAGTGCAAAAAAGATTTTCATCCTCAACGGTCCCAATTTAAATCGGTTGGGTACACGTGAACCCCATATCTATGGGAAAGAAACACTGGCTGATCTTGAAAAACGTTGTCGAGTTAAAGCTGAGAAATTAGGGCTGCAAGTTGAATTCAGGCAAACCAACTTTGAAGGCGTCTTGATCGAGAGTGTTCATGATGCGATTGACCAAGGCCACGGCATCATCATTAATCCAGCCGGTTTGACGTTCACGTCAGTGCCCGTCATGGATTCTTTGAAGATGTTTGATGGCCCCAAGGTCGAGTTGCACATCAGTAATGTGCACACGCGCGAGGCTATTTATCACAACTCACTCATGTCTAAGGTGGTCACCGCGGTGATGGCCGGTTTTGGTACGTCCGGTTATTTGCTTGCACTTGACTGGATGGCAGAACGTTTATCCGTAGAGAAATAAGTGAAAGCACAAACAATGCACTTTGTTATGTATTGTCTTGATGTGCCCGGTAGTGCTGAGATTCGTGCCGCTCATGTAGAGGCACACAAGGCTTACTTGTCTGCGGCCCCATTCAAAATTCTGATCTCTGGCCCTCTACTGGAAGACGACAACCAAACGATCAACGGCAGCTGCTTCTTGCTTGAGGCGATAGACAAAGATCAGGTTGTCAAGTTCAACCAAGATGATCCGTTTACCAAGGCCGGGGTTTGGAAGTTAGTCGAAATTCGGCACTTCGCAAAATGGAGAGATAACCGCTGAGGTTGGAAGCGCATTGATCGTTGCAGTGCGGGCACTAGTGACGATAATCAAGGCACATGAAAACGTCACCCAAATCGCTGTCTGGACTACTTCCATTCGTTCGTCCGTATCGCTTGCAAATCGCAGGCGCGGGCGTCTTTCTGATACTCGCTGCGGCGACGACTTTGGCATTTCCTTGGGCGCTGCGTACCTTAATTGATCAAGGTTTGGGCGAGCATGCAGATGCCGGTGTTTTGGCTTCCAAGTTTTTCGAACTCTTTTTGGTGGCGATTGCTTTGGCAGTTTTTTCTGCAGCGCGTTTTTATACGGTGAGTTGGTTGGGCGAGAAAATCACCGTCGACGTGAAAAACAAAGTCTATGCACATGTCTTGCAGCAAAGTCCTGAATTTTTTGAAACAACGCAATCTGGTGAGGTGTTGTCGCGTTTGACCAATGACACCACCTTGGTCCAAACCGTCGTGGGTTCATCGTTGTCGATGGGGTTACGCAATCTGGTGATGGGCGTGGGCGCTATGGGTATGTTGGTCTGGACCAACCCGTCACTGATGCTGCAAGTTGTGGGTGTGCTGGCCGTTGTGGTGTTTCCCAGCGTGTACTTGGGGCGCAGAGTACGGCGCCTGTCACGTGCCAGCCAAGATCGCGTGGCTGATTCGAGTGCGATTGCCTCAGAGGTGCTCAACGCGATTTCAGTTGTGCAGAGTTACACGGCCGAGTCACGTGAGGCGGCGCGTTTTGCAAGCTCTACCCAACAAGCCTTGGCGACGGCTTTGAGACGGGTAAGAGCGCGGTCCGCCTTGGTGGGGTTCATCATCATGGCTTCTAGCGCGGCCTTGTTGTGGGGGCTGTATTTAGGCACCTTGTCGGTTCGCGCCGGGACGACGACGGCGGGTGAGTTGGGTCAAACCGTGGTGTACGTCATTTTGTTAGCCAGTGCGTTTGCCGTGTTGGGTGAGGTGTATGGTGATATTTTGCGTGCGGCTGGAGCGACTGAACGGTTGATGGAGTTATTGACTTCACGTTCTGATGTGCAATCCCCTGCGCATCCACAGACTGCACCATGGCCAGAGAAGGGTTCTAGCCTTGCCTTAAATTCTGTCAATTTTAATTATTCATCGCGACCGTTGCAGTTGGCTTTGAACAGTTTGACGGGCCAAGTACATGCGGGGCAGACAGTGGCCATCGTGGGCCCCAGTGGGTCTGGAAAAACCACTTTATTTTCGTTGCTGATGCGCTTCCATTCACCGCAACACGGGGACATTTTGTTAGACGGCGTGCCGATTGATCAGATGGCTTTGAACGATTTGCGACAGCGCATTGGCGTGGTGCCACAAGAGCCAGTGGTGTTTTCTGGCACCGTGATGGAAAACATTCGCTACGGCAAGCCAGAAGCCACAGACCAAGAGGTGCGCGCCGCGGCAGAGGCTGCTTTTGCACAAGAATTTATCGCTGAGTTGCCTCAAGGTTTTGATACCTATTTGGGTGACAGAGGGGTGCGCTTGTCGGGTGGTCAACGCCAGCGTATTGCCATCGCCCGTGCGATTTTGAAAAACCCACCGATGCTGTTGCTGGATGAGGCGACGAGTTCTTTAGATGCCAATAGCGAGCGAATGGTGCAAGCCGCATTAGAGAAAGTCATGCATGGCCGTACCACCTTGGTGATTGCTCACCGCCTAGCAACCGTGCAGCGCGCGGATTGCATTTGGGTGCTAGACCACGGCCGCTTAGTCGAGCAGGGCACGCATGCTGAGTTGATCGCGCATGCGGGTTTGTATGCCAGTTTGGCTGCTTTGCAGTTCAGTGGTTTTCAGGCCTCACAGACCTAGCTTGCCCCAAGCTTCTTTCTTTGTGAGCTTGCGAGCGGCAGCAATAGCGGGGAGTTGGCTAGCACGTGGGCGTGACTTCTCGGCTTCCCAGTGGTAGACAGATTGAGCAGATACACCAATCAACTTGCCCATCTGTTCGGCGGATAAGTCGAATTTTTTGCGAAGTGTTGCAAACCCACCCGCACGGAATCGGAGGGCGGTCGTCGGCTCTTTCTCAACCTTGAGAGTCGCCTTGGGTTGAGACTTGCTGAGTTTTTTCAAGCTTGCTTCGAGTGCCGCAATGTGACGCTTCAAGGCCGCGATGTCCGAGCGGTGCTGTGAAGATGCCTTTTTCAACTGAAGTGTTTCTGAGCGTGCTTCTTTTTTGGCGATACGCGCTATTTCAGATTTGAGTTGATTGGCAAAGGTGGTCATGTCAAGTCTCG
>CAIODK010000195.1 GCA_903856995.1 uncultured Burkholderiales bacterium | reverse complement strand
GAACCACGCCCTTGCGGCGGATGATTTTGCAGTTGCGGCAAATTTTCTTGACCGAAGCCGAAACTCTCATTTCATTCTCCTAAAACTCATTTCATTCCACACCATCATTAGCATGGAACACGACTTTTTACTTGGCCCGTTAGAGCGTTGTTTTGAAACTTGCCTTTTTCAACAGCGAGTCATATTGTTGGCTCATCATGTAGTTTTGCACTTGGGCCATGAAGTCCATGGTGACAACCACAATAATGAGCAACGATGTACCACCGAAGTAGAAAGGCACGTTGTATTTCAAGATCAAGAACTCAGGTAACAAGCACACAAAGGTGATGTACACAGCGCCCGCAAGCGTGAGCCGAACCAAAATTTTGTCTATATATTTAGCAGTGTGGTCGCCGGGACGAATACCGGGAACAAAGGCACCACTCTTCTTCAGATTATCCGCTGTTTCTCGGCTGTTAAAGACCAAGGCAGTATAAAAGAAGCAAAAGAAAACAATCGCAGCTGCATACAACATCACATAGACAGGTTGTCCAGGTGCAAGTGCTGCAGAAACATCTTTGAGCCATCGCATGCTATCGCCGGTACTGAACCAGCTCACAACCGTTGCGGGCAAGAGAATGATAGAAGAAGCGAAGATAGGTGGAATAACGCCAGCCATATTCAACTTCAGTGGCAAGTGTGACGATTGACCGCCATACACCTTGTTGCCGACTTGGCGACGCGCATAGTTCACCAAGATTTTGCGTTGGCCACGCTCGACGAAGACCACAAAGTAAGTGACCATCGCCACGACAATGACGATCAGGATAGCAGCCAAGATGCTCATCGCACCGGTACGCACCAATTCAAGCAAGCCGCCAATAGAACCCGGCAAGCCTGCAGCGATACCAGCAAAAATGAGGATCGAAATGCCGTTGCCCAAACCACGCTCAGTGATTTGCTCACCCAACCACATGAGGAACATGGTTCCAGCCGTCAGGCTTACCATGGCGGTCATGCGGAATCCGAAACCTGGCACGTTGACCAAACCGGCGGATGCTTCCAACGCCAAGGCAATACCCATGGACTGGAACAACGCCAAGCCCAAGGTGCCGAAACGCGTGTACTGCGTGATTTTGCGACGACCTGCTTCGCCTTCTTTTTTGAGCTGCTCTAAAGTAGGCAACACATAAGTCAGCAACTGCATGATGATCGACGCAGAGATGTAAGGCATGATGCCCAACGCGAACACCGTGAAGCGCGACAAAGCGCCACCGGAGAACATGTTGAACAAACTCAAAATGCCGCCCTGCTGACCTTTGAACAGTTGTTGCAACTGATTAGGGTCAATTCCGGGCACAGGAATGTGTGCGCCCACGCGGTAAACCACCAAGGCGAGCAGCAAGAAGACGAGTCGGCGACGTAAGTCTCCGAACTTATCGTTATTGCCGATCGATGAAGGGGTAGTTGCCACGGAGCGTTATTCCTGTTGAATCTACGATTAGTTGACGGAGCCGCCAGCAGCTTCAATCACAGCTTTAGCGCCAGCAGTTGCGCCGATGCCATTGAGCTTGACAGCTGTTGTCAATTCGCCAGTTTTGATAACTTTAACCACGCGAGCGATATTTGCCACCAGGCCAGCGGCCTTCAAGGACAACATATCAACTTCAGCAGCGCCAAGTTGTTGCAAGTCAGCCAAAGTCACTTCAGCGTTGTACTTCAACGTTGTGGACTTAAAGCCGCGCTTAGGCAGGCGACGTTGCAAAGGCATTTGACCGCCTTCGAAACCAACCTTGTGGTAGCCGCCCGAACGTGACTTTTGACCTTTGTGACCACGACCAGCAGTCTTGCCGAGGCCAGAGCCAATGCCGCGACCAACGCGACGCTTGGCGTGTTTTGCGCCAGGTGCGTGGGTAATGTTATTGAGTTCCATCTTTAACCTTTTACAGCACTTTGACCAGATAACTGATCTTGTTAATCATGCCGCGCACTGCAGGCGTGTCTTCCAACTCGCTCACAGAATTAACTTTGCGCAAGCCCAAGCCACGGACAGTGGCGCGGTGCGATTCTTTTGTACCAATTGGGCTACGCACCAATTGGATCTTGACAGTTTGGGGGGTACTCATCGAATGCTCCGAGATTAGGCGAAGATTTCTTCGACATTTTTGCCACGCTTAGCCGCCACTTCCGAAGGCGTGGTGGAATTGTTCAAGGCGTCCAACGTTGCACGAACCATGTTGTATGGATTCGATGTGCCGTGGCTTTTGGCCACGATGTCGGTGATGCCCATCACTTCGAACACTGCGCGCATTGGACCGCCAGCGATGATGCCGGTACCCTTAGGTGCTGGGATCATCATGACGTTTGCAGCACCGTGACGGCCGTGCACCTTGTGGTGAATCGTGCCGTTTTTCAACGTGACTTTAGTCATATTGCGACGGGCTTCTTCCATCGCTTTTTGGACGGCTGCTGGCACTTCTTTCGATTTGCCTTTGCCCATGCCAACGCGACCATCGCCATCACCCACCACAGTTAAAGCTGCGAAACCGAGGATACGGCCGCCCTTAACCACTTTGGTGACGCGATTGATCGCGATCATTTTTTCGCGGAGACCGTCTTCTGGACCGTCACCCTGCGCTTTAGCTTGAAATTTAGCCATGTGTAATTTCCAATCCGATTAGAACTGCAAGCCAGCTTCGCGAGCCGCATCGGCCAAAGCCTTGACGCGACCGTGGTATGCGAAACCTGAACGGTCAAACGCCACCTTGTCGACGCCTGCTTTTTTCGCTTTTTCAGCGATCAGCTTGCCAATCACTTGTGCAGCATTGACGTTGCCGCCCTTGCCTGCTGCGCCCAGTTGCTTGCGCACATCGGCTTCGGCGGTAGAAGCTGTGGCAACCACTTTGGTGCCGCAGCCAGAAATCACGCTGGCGTAGATGTGCAAGTTGGTGCGGTTCACCATCAAACGTGCAACGCCTTGATTGGCGATGCGGATACGTGTTTGACGGGCCCGGCGGAGTCGCTGCTCTTTTTTGGTCAACATTTTGCAGCTACTTATTTCTTCTTGGTCTCTTTGATCGTGATCTTCTCATCCGAATAACGGATGCCCTTGCCTTTGTAAGGCTCTGGGGGACGAATCGCACGAATCTCAGCGGCCACTTGACCGACACGTTGACGGTCAGCACCTTTGATGATGATCTCAGTCGGAGCGGGTGTCTCGACCTTGATACCTTCAGGCATGTCTTTGTTCACGGGGTGAGAAAAACCCACCGCGAGGTTCAGCTTGGCGCCTTGCGCAGCAGCTTTGTAACCCACGCCGACCAAAATCAGCTTTTTCTCAAAGCCTTTGGTCACACCGGTCACCATGTTGTTGACCAATTGACGCAAAGTTCCGCTCATAGCGTTGGCTTCACGTGAGTCATCAACTGGCGTGAAACTCACTTGACCAGCATCGTTGACAACCTTCACCAATGCATGGGAAGCCACCGACAGCGAACCGCCGGTACCCTTAACACTGATTTGGGCGCTATTAATTGACACATCCACACCTTGGGGGATGGTCACAGGCATTTTTCCAACTCGGGACATTTCAGTCTTTCCTGGTTAAGCGACGTAGCACAACACTTCGCCACCGACACCGGTAGCGCGCGCCTTGCGGTCAGTCATCACACCCTTAGGTGTTGTGACAATCGCCACACCCATGCCATTCATGACATGAGGGATAGCGCCGCTGCCCTTGTAAACGCGCAAACCGGGACGGCTCACACGTTCAATGCGTTCGATAACTGGACGACCTGCGTAATACTTGAGAGCAATCTCAAGTTCAGTCTTACCAGCTTCTGTTTTAATTTGAAAACCGTCGATGTAGCCTTCGTCTTTCAGCACTTGCGCGATAGCGATCTTCACTTTGGAAGATGGCACCATCACAGTGGGTTTAGCCACCATTTGCGCGTTGCGGATGCGAGTCAGCAAGTCGGCGATTGGATCACTCATGCTCATATTGAATCTCCTGCCTATTACCAGCTGGCTTTAGTGATGCCGGGAATGTTGCCTTGGAAGGCTAATTCACGGATCTTGGCACGGGCAAGCCCGAATTGGCGGAATGTGCCACGGGGGCGACCGGTGATTGCGCAACGGTTGCGTTGACGCGTAGGGTTCGCGTTACGTGGCAGCTTTTGCAGACCCATACGGGCAGCTGCACGCTCCTCATCGCTACGCTTAGCGTCGCCGGCAATCGCCTTAAACTCTGCGTGCTTTGCAGCGTACTTTGCGACCAGACGGTCACGCTTGAGCTCGCGCTCGATCAATGCTTGCTTAGCCACGTGCCACCTCTGTCTTGAACGGGAAACGGAAACCAGCGAGGAGCGCCTTGCACTCTTCATCAGTCTTGGCCGTCGTGGTGATGCTGATATTGAGGCCGCGCAGTGCGTCGACTTTGTCGTACTCAATCTCAGGGAAAATGATCTGCTCTTTCACGCCGATGTTGTAGTTACCACGGCCGTCGAAAGCGCGAACAGAGATGCCACGAAAGTCACGAACGCGAGGCAGAGCCACGGTCACGAAACGATCCAAGAATTCATACATCTGAACGCCACGCAAAGTCACCATGCAACCGATAGGCTGGCCTTCACGGATTTTGAAACCCGCGATTGGCTTTTTAGCCTTGGTCACCACAGGCTTTTGGCCTGCGATTTTGGTCAAGTCGCTGACAGCGTTGTCCATGACTTTTTTGTCAGCCACAGCTTCGCTCACACCCATGTTCAACGTGATCTTAGTCAAACGAGGAACTTGCATGGGAGATGCGTAACCGAACTTGGCGATCAAATCAGGCGCCACTGTTTCACGGAAAAATTGTTGAAGTCGTGCCATATTTATGCCGCCTTGATTTCTTCGCCACTGGATTTGTAGACGCGCACTTTGCTACCGTCTGCCAGGACTTTGATGCCAACACGATCAGCCTTACCAGAAGCAGCATTAAATACTGCAACGTTGGACTGATGGATTGGCATTGTTTTTTCAACGATGCCACCTTGCGTACCAGCCATCGGGTTTGGCTTGGTGTGTTTTTTCACCAAGTTAATACCGTCAACCACCACATGACTATCGTCTTTACGCAGCGATACAACGCCACGCTTGCCTTTGTCACGTCCGGTAAGGATGATGACTTGGTCGCCTTTGCGAATCTTATTCATTACGCGCCCTTACAGAACTTCAGGAGCCAATGACACGATCTTCATGAACTTCTCAGTGCGCAACTCGCGCGTCACTGGGCCGAAGATACGGGTGCCGATAGGCTCCAACTTTGCATTCAGCAACACAGCTGCGTTGCCATCGAATTTAACGAGCGAACCGTCGCCGCGGCGGATGCCTTTGGCAGTACGGACCACAACAGCGCTATACACCTCGCCTTTTTTGACGCGGCCACGCGGAGCGGCTTCTTTAATGCTCACTTTGATGATGTCACCAACGCTTGCATAGCGACGCTTAGAACCGCCGAGCACCTTAATGCACAGAACGGACTTAGCGCCGGTGTTGTCAGCGACATCTAACCGAGATTCAGTTTGGATCATTTCAATATTCCCAACTTGCACCAGCCTTCGCAAAGCTTTCGCTATACGCCGAACCGATCAGTCTTGGGCCCGTCATCCACATCGCGAACCACTCGCAACGCTTCAACTTGGGGCAGATAAACCCCGCTTTTTTGAGCGGAGCCGCAGATTATGCCATGGATTTTCTGTCCGTGCCAAACTATTTTTACGATTCTTTTTGGATTGACCGACAATTCGATTATGTCTACACCCTCCAAACCCTCTCAAACCCTTGTATTCATTGGCGGCGGCAACATGGCGAGCGCCATCATTGGCGGCCTCATTCAACAGGGCACGCCCGCACCTCACATCCGTGTGGTCGAGCCCTTCGAGGACGCCCGTCATCGTCTGCAGGCCCAATTTGGCGTCGCTGTATTGGCTCAGGCCGATGCCACGCTCTCGGATGCTGGCTTGGTCGTGTGGGCCATCAAGCCCCAAACCTTCAAAGAAGCCGCGTTACAAACACAGGATTTTCTAAAAAACGCACTGCATCTCAGTGTTGCCGCAGGCATTCGAAGTGACAGCATTGCCAAATGGCTTGCTACGGAGCGCGTTGTCAGGGCCATGCCCAATACGCCCGCACTGGTAGGCTTAGGCCAAACAGGCTTATTTGCACGGACCGCCGTCACTGCCAGTGACAAGGCTTGGATCGAAGCCGTCGTCGCCACCACGGGCGCGTTGCTGTGGGTGAACGATGAGTCTTTGCTGGATGCCGTCACTGCCATTTCTGGCTCTGGCCCCGCCTATGTTTTCTTTTTTATTGAGTCCATGGTCGAAGCTGGCGTCAAGATGGGTCTGAGTACGGAACAAGCCACACAACTGGCTATTGGCACCTTTGTTGGCGCTTCTCATCTGGCCAATTCAGCTGCCGAGCCTCCTTCTGTACTGCGTGAGCGCGTGACATCCAAAGGCGGCACCACCTACGCAGCCCTCACCTCCATGCAAAACTCCCACATGAGCGCGCTTTTCCAAACCGCACTCCAAGCCGCGCAGCAGCGCGCACACGAATTAGGCGATGAATTTGGCGCGTAAGCGTCAGCCACCATTCGAGGTGAGACAATACGTCCGTTGATTTTTTATAACTTTTGCATCCATGAACAAACTTCTGATCTCTCTTTTGTCAGCCGCCGCCTTGGCGATGCCACTGACAACTCTGGCCCAAGCCCCTGCCGTCCCTGCTGCGCCTGTGGCCCAGCCTGACCAAGCGGCCCCCTCTGTGACCAACACAGATCATGCAGCCACCAAGAAGGCCGCTAAAAAAGCCAAGAAAAAGAAACTCAAAAAGAAAAAGTCTAAAAAGACCAAAGCTCACTAAGCCAAGCGCTTAGAGCTTCAAAAAAAAGCGCTTGCGGCATTCGCCCAAGCGCTTTTTTCATGCCTATCGCGTGAACACACACTCAATGCAGGGCATAGCCCGCAGCCACGCCAACAAACACCGTTGCTCCCAGCCAATGGTTGAGCCGAAAAGCCCTGAAACACCCCTCACGCAAGCGGTCTTTGATGAGAACGCCATGCCACAGGGCCTGCGCTGTGGCCAGCGCCAAAGCAGCCCACCACGACCAACCCAAATCCGCCGGCAAAAGCAGCACGCACCAGCCGACTAAGAAGGTCGCGTAAAACGCCATGATGGCCGCCACGTCATAGCGACCCAGCGTGATGGCTGAGGTCTTCATGCCGATGCGCAAATCGTCATCCCTGTCCACCATCGCGTATTCGGTGTCATAGGCCAAAACCCAGAACAAATTAAACGCCATCAAACCCCAGGCTCGCAGGGGCACCGCATACGCCAAGGGCTCCCAACCGATGTCTTGCCAAGTCAAACTGACCCCACCCACCGCCACAAACGCCAAGGGAATGCCAAAACTAAACGCCACGCCCAACACGGCTTGCGGCATGGAGACATGGCGCTTGGCATAGGGGTAAATCAAGGTCACGGCCAAGCCGGCAAACGACCACGCCACAACGGCGGGGTTGGTGGTGAGCACCAAGCCAAACGCCATCAGCGCCAGCACAGCGCCCACCCACAAAGCCTCGCGGACAGACACCGCGCCACGTGTGACGGGACGCCCCGCCGTGCGTTTGACATGGCGGTCAAAGTGCCGATCCGCCACATCGTTGATGCAACACCCTGCACTGCGCATCAGGATGGTCCCCAACACAAACACCGCCAACAAATGCCACCCGGGCCACCCGCCCGCTGCCACCCACAAGGCCGCCAGCGATGGCCAAAGCAACAGCAACCAACCTGCAGGGCGGTTCCATCGAATCAAATCCAGATATAGACCCAAACGTTCTCGCATCACATCAACTCACGACAAACGCTGCACACCGGGCAGCTCACAGGCGTAGATGGCGTTACGCAAGGCAGCAATCGCCTCGTAGCGCGTAAAGCTTCGACGCCACGCCAACACCACCCGACGCGTCGGCGGCTGGCCGCCAGCCTCGTCTGCGATGGGCAGGTAACGCACATACGTTTCCTCGCTCTTCTTGCGCTTGACCTGCGTGCCCAAGGCCTCTTTAGGGACGCTCAAGCGAGGCACCAAGGTCACACCCATACCGGCAGCCACCATGTGTTTGATGGTCTCGAGGGACGAGCCTTCGAAACTCTTTTGAATGCCCGCAGCATTGCTCGAGAAACGAGCGAACTCGGGGCACACCTCCAATACATGGTCGCGAAAACAATGCCCATTGCCAAGCAGCAGCATGGTTTCGCTTTTCAACTCGGCCGCACTCACCTGCGTCAAAAGTGACAGCGGGTGGTTGCTGGGCACCGCCGCCATAAAAGGCTCGTCATACAGCGGCGCAGTCGCCAGTCCGGTGTCTGGAAAAGGTTCGGCCATGATGGCGCAATCAATCTCGCCCGTGCGCAACATTTCAAGCAGCTTGACCGTGAAGTTTTCTTGCAGCATCAACGGCATTTGGGGCGTTCTGGCAATCGCTTGACGCACCAAGCTCGGCAGCAGATACGGGCCGATCGTGTAGATCACACCCAGCTTGAGCGGGCCAGCCAGCGGGTCTTTGCCGCGTTTAGCAATTTCTTTGATATTGGCCGCCTGCTCCAACACGCTTTGCGCTTGACGCACGATCTCATCGCCCAAAGGCGTGACAGAGACCTCGCTGGCACTGCGTTCGAACAGTTTGACATCCAGCTCTTCTTCGAGTTTTTTGATGGCTACGGACAAGGTGGGCTGCGACACAAAGCAGGCATCGGCCGCGCGGCCAAAGTGCTTTTCTCGGGCCACGGCCACGATGTATTTGAGTTCGGTGAGGGTCATGCGCTTTTAAATGGGTTAGGCCTTCAAGAAGTCTGATTTTCCACCCAACCAGCGACTCACATGCCGCTCGGCCAAGTCTGGGTAAATGTCGAGCATCAACGGGGCCAACTCTCGGGCCCATTGCAGCAACTCGCCGTCTTCCATCAAGTCCGCAAAGCGCAGCAATGCAGCGCCCGATTGACGCGCCCCTAAGAACTCACCGGGTCCGCGAATTTCTAAGTCACGCCGTGCAATCTCAAAACCGTCCGAGGTTTCCACCATCGCGCGCAGGCGCTCGCGTGCGGTCTCGCTCACGCGCCCACTCTCGCCCGTGGCGTACATCAACACGCAAGCCGATGCCGCCGCGCCGCGCCCGACACGTCCGCGCAACTGGTGCAACTGGCTCAGGCCAAAACGCTCGGCATGCTCAATCACCATCAGCGACGCGTTGGGCACATCCACGCCCACCTCAATCACGGTGGTGCTGACCAGCACACCCATCGCCCCGCTCTCAAACTGGGCCATCACTGCTTTTTTGTCGGCTGGCGGCATGCGCGAATGCAGCAGGCCCACCAGCACAGGCGTTGCACCCGGCGGGTTGAGCGCCTCCAGCAGCAAGGCATGGGTTTCGGTTGCATTGGTCAGGTCGAGCGCTTCGCTCTCCTCAATCAGCGGGCACACCCAATACACCTGACGCCCTTCCTCCAACTGGTGGCGGATGCGTTCAATCAACTCATCTCGTCGCGACTCCGACACCAGCTTGGTCACCACCGGCGTGCGGCCTGGCGGCAACTCATCGAGCGTGGACACATCCAAGTCGGCGTAATAGCTCATCGCCAAGGTGCGAGGGATGGGCGTGGCGCTCATCATCAGCATGTGCGGCTCTTGCTCTGGCATGCCGTCGTGGTTGAGCATCTTCTCGCGCAACGCCAACCGCTGCGCCACACCAAAGCGGTGTTGCTCGTCGATGATGGCCAGCGCCAAATTTTTGAACTGCACCTGCTCCTGAATCACCGCATGTGTGCCCACCACCAAGGCAGCCTCGCCGCTGGCAATCAGACCCAACATTTCGGTGCGTTCCTTTTTCTTTTGACTACCCGTCAGCCACGCCACACGCTTGCCCAGCGGCGTGAGCAAGGGCTCTAACCAGCCAATGAGCTTGCGAAAGTGTTGCTCTGCCAAAATTTCTGTGGGGGCCATCAGCGCACACTGCCAGCCGCCGTCCATGGCCACAGCGCCAGCCAGTGCCGCCACCACCGTTTTGCCTGAGCCCACATCACCTTGGAGTAACCGGTGCATGGGCACTTGGCGCATCAGGTCCAGCGCAATCTCTTCGCCCACGCGGCGCTGTGCGCCCGTCAAGCCAAAAGGCAGCACGCCCAATAGCTGCTCGTGCAGACCGCCTTTTTTCAGCACCAATGCCGGCGCGCGCAGCTCATCACGTGCGCGTTTAGATTGCAACTGCGACAACTGCTGCGCCAGCAACTCTTCTGCCTTGAGGCGCTGCCATGCAGGGTGCGTGCGGTCTTCCAGCTGCACCAGCGACACATCGGGCGTGGGGTGGTGCAAGAAGTGCAGCGACTGCTCTAGGCTCCACGCTTTCGCGCCAGCACTCATCGCGGAGCGCGGAATGTGCTCGGGTGGAATGGTCTCCACAAACGCGCCATGGCGCGCTGCATGCACCAGCCCGCTGTGCACCGCCTTGCGCAAATACACCTGCGGCAAACCCGCCGATGTGGGGTACACCGGCGTGAGCGCTTGGGGCAGCTCGCCGCCCGCCATGTGAAAGCTGGGGTGCATCATGGTTCGCCCCATGAAGCCACCCTTCACCTCTCCGCGCAAACGCAGGCGATTGCCCACCGCCAAAGCTTTTTGTTGGGATGGGTAGAAACTGAAAAAACGCAGCGTGCACGTGTCAG
>CAIODK010000194.1 GCA_903856995.1 uncultured Burkholderiales bacterium | reverse complement strand
GGCAACGCCGTGCCGGTGGCCCTGAAACAAGACAGCACATGGCAGCTCGACAACGTGGCCTTGGTTGACTTCGAAAACGGCAGCGGCCCCTGCCGCAACGGCACGAGCGCGACCAACACCAGCGTGCGCGGCACAGTGCCCAAGGGCCAATACACAGGCATGCGCCTGACCTTGGGCGTGCCGTTTGAGCGCAACCACAGCGACCCCACGGTGTCGCCCGCACCCCTCAACACCACCGCCATGTTTTGGACTTGGCAAGGCGGCTACAAGTTTGTGAAGTTTGATATCGCGTCGAGCTTTTCGGTGCATTTGGGCAGCACGGTGTGTGCATCGCCTTCACGCACACAAGCACCCAGTGCTTGCCAAAACCCTAACCGCGTGACGGTGACGTTCAACCAGTTCAACCCCAGCACCCAAAAAGTAGTGGCCGACATGGGCCGCGTGTTGGCGGCAGCCAACGTCGAGACCAATGCCGCAGGCACATCGCCTGGCTGCATGAGCTTTTTGAAAGACGCCGACTGCCCACCCGTGATGAACGCACTGGGCTTGGCCTATGAAGGCAAAGCGGCCACAGGCCCACAACAGCTACTGAGCGTGCGCTGATGCAACTGCGGCGCGGCATGGGTTGGGCCAGCGTCACATGCGTGGCGCTGAGTGCGTGGCTGCTGTTAAGCGGCAGCAGCACCGAGGCGTTTCGCTGGCCTCTGCCCGCATGGGTTCCGCCGCCGGTCACGCCCGCTGACAACCCAATGTCGGCCGCCAAGGTGGAGCTGGGTCGCCACTTGTTTTACGACAAGCGTTTGTCTGCGGATCAAACCCAAGCCTGCGCCAGTTGCCACGAACAGGCCAAAGCATTTACCGACGGACAAGCAACAGCCAAAGGCATCACGGGCGAAGTGGGCCACCGCAGTGCGATGACCTTGGTCAACGTGGCCTACCTACCCACGCTAACGTGGGCTAACCCGCACATCAAATCGCTCGAAGTGCAGGCCTTGATGCCCTTGTTTGGCGCAGCACCTGTAGAGATGGGCATGGCGGGCAAAGAACAATTGCTGTTTGAGCGCTTGCGCACTGAGCCGCGCTATGTGCGCTTGTTTGCCGAAAGTTTTCCGCGTGAAGCCGCGCAGGGTGATGCAGCGCTGTACTCGCTCTCGACGCTCACCAAAGCGATTGCCGCGTTTCAACGCACTTTGCTGTCGTTCAACAGCCCATATGACCGCTACAAATACGGCGGCGACGCGCAGGCCATTAGCGCCTCGGCCAAGCGCGGCGAAGCTTTGTTTTTTGGCGAAAAGCTCGAGTGCTACCACTGCCATGGCGGCTTCACCTTCAACGACAACCTGCAGCACAGCCGACTGCCGCATGCCGAGTCGGGCTTTCACAACACTGGCCTGTACAACACCGATGGCAAAGGCGCTTATCCGCTGCACAACCCCGGCATTGGCGAGTTCACGGGCGAGGCGCAAGACATGGGCAAGTTCCGCACAGCGAGCCTGCGCAACATTGCCTTGACAGCGCCCTATATGCACGACGGCTCGATCCGCACGCTAGAAGACGTGCTGCGCCTGCACTACGCCAAAGCAGGACGCGCCAGCCTAAGCGGCAAAGGCCCTAGCCCACTGCGCAGCGAGCTGGTGATGGGCTTTGACATCAGCAACGCCGAAGTCAAAGACTTGGTGGAGTTTCTACACACACTCACCGACACCGAGTTTTTGACCAATCCCAAGTTCAGCAATCCTTGGTAACTCTGGGTTGCAATCGGGGCATCCGCCCCATTGCCCCGCATCCGTGTTTTGTTGACCTCGGTCAAAGCAATTGGCGCTTATTGGGTTGAAGATGACTTCAACAACCAAGGAGCTTCGATGGACGCACAACACGCCACCGCCTTCAAGCAAAAGCTTGAGCACCAACGCGCAGACTTGTTGGCACAAATTGCACAGCAACGCGGCGGCACTGCCAGCCGCGCCGACATGGCGGCCGAACACTTCGC
>CAIODK010000193.1 GCA_903856995.1 uncultured Burkholderiales bacterium | reverse complement strand
CTGTGGGGCCGTGCCTCATTGGTGGTGTTTGCGGTGTTTTTCAACACCGGAGGAATGCCCACCACGGCCACCGTGTTGGAGGCTGTCTTTAACCCCCAAAATTGGGAATTCATCTTGGCCTACCTGTGCGTTGGGGGCTTCTTTGCCGGCTTGGTGTTCGCCAGCATGATGGTCTCCATCCCCATGATTTTGGACCGTGACACCGACGCCATCACCGCGTGTATCACGAGCCTGCGGGTGTTTGTTGACCACACGGCGGTTTCGGTATTTTGGGGTTTTCTCATCACTGCCTTAGCCGTGTTGGCCATGTTGCCGTCAGCGGCCGGTTTGCTGGTGGTGGGCCCTTGGCTTGGCTTTGCCAGTTGGCACGCCTACCGAGGTGCGGTGCGCGTGACGGCGCCGCAAGTGGCGTGATGTTTTAAGCGGTGGTCGTCTGGCACAAAGCCTGCGCCACTTTGCGCAAACTCTCGGCATGGCGGTTGTCGGCCACACAGGCGATGGCCTGCGCGTTCTGCGTGAAGTTGCGAACCATCGATGAGGCGTAGGTCGGGTCGTAGTGCAGAACCAATAGGTCTCGCACCACGTCTTCGATGTGTCCGGTGTTGACGCGTTCTTTCCAAGCCTCCACCACCGCTTTGCCGCGAATGGCCACCAAGGCATCGAGTCGTCGGCAGAACAAATCATGGTCCTGGACGAAGAAGTTGTAGTCTTCCATCAGCAAGGCTACGCGCTCTTCCAAGCTGATTTGCAATTCAAAGCAAGGACTCTCGCGCATGGCGAGCATCAATGACTCAGGAACAGACAAGTTACCCACTTTGCGGCTTTCAGACTCCACGAACACAGGGCGCGTCGGGTCAAAACTGCGCAAAGCTTGCCACACCAAAGTATCGAAGTGCTTTTGACTGGGTTGCGGTTGGCCAGGGATATGCCCCAGCACCGAGCTGCGGTGGCAGGCCAACGCTTCAAGGTCCAACACTTGCGCCCCTTCCACGATCAAAGCCTGCAGTAAACGTGTTTTGCCTGACCCAGTGGGACCAGAGATTACCTTGAATTGCAATGGTGCCACGCGCTTAGGAATATCCTCGACGAGTGCCGCGCGAAAGGCTTTGTAGCCGCCTTCAATCAGATTGACCTTGAAGCCAATTTGACCCAGCACCAGTGACAACGAACCACTGCGTTTGCCGCCACGCCAGCAGTAGATCAAGGGTTGCCAGCTCTTGGGTAGCGTCAGCACCTCGCGTTGGATGTGGCGTGCAATGTTGGCGGCCACCATCGCTGCGCCGTGCTTTTGCGCATCAAACGCACCGACCTGTTTGTACATGGTGCCCACGAAGATGCGTTCTTCGTTGGTGAGCGAGGGCCAGTTGACCGCTCCCGGCAGGTGGTCGAGCGCGTGCTCGTCCTCGCTGCGTGCATCGATGATGGTGCTAAAGCCGCCGAGTGCGCCGAGCGGGATGGCCATACGGGCCATGGCGTCTTGCGCCGAGATGATATGTACGCTCACGTGATTTACAGATTCTTTTTAATTTCAGGCCACACATTGGTCAACATGCGTGGATGCGCTTCTTCGCGTGGATGAATTCGGTCCGGCTGAAACAGCTTGGGCGCGTCTGGCACATCGGCAATGCCTTGTAGGAAAAACGGGACCAAACCCGTGCGGTATTTCTTGGCCAAGTTGGCGAACATCGCCGTGAATTTGGCGCTGTAGTCGGGCCCGTAGTTGGGTGGTATTTGCATGCCCACCAGCACCACGCGCGCGTTCACGGCGCGGCAGGCTTGAATCATGGCTTCGAGGTTGTTTTGTGTACTGGTGAGGTCCAGTCCGCGCAGCGCGTCGTTGCCGCCTAGCTCAATCACCACTTGCACGGGACGCACTTGGTCGAGCATGGCGGGCAGGCGAGAACGGCCACCTGCCGTGGTATCGCCACTGATGCTGGCATTGACCACGCGCACATCGGGGCGCTCGTTTTGCAGCTTGTCGGCCAGCAAAGCCACCCAACCTTTGCCGCGTGGAATGCCGTACTCGGCGCTCAGCGAATCGCCCAACACCAAAATGGTGGCCGCAGGTGCGCTGCCAGGCGGTGGCACAGAGCCCACGGGGGACATGGGTGACAGGGGGGCTGTGGTCGGGGCTTGACCACGGCGGCGGTGTGGGCCGGTGGACGTGATATCACCCTCCATACCTTGGCCTGTGGAGGTGATGACGTGTTGCTGGGCCGAAGCTTGGCCCAAGCTCAATGCCCCCAATAAACCAGCGCCCAGTGCGCCCAAGTTAAAGTCGCGTCTCAACATTCCATTGCGCTCCATGACCACGCCTTCATTAGAAAAAACATCCATACCGTCTTCGCCGTTGATCGTCGTCTCGCATTTGTCCAAATCGGTACAAGACGCCACCGGCACACTCGACATTCTCCGCGATATCGACTTCACCCTAGCCCCGCAGCAATCGCTGGCCATTGTGGGCGCCTCGGGTTCTGGCAAAAGCACCTTGCTGTCCATCATGGCAGGCTTAGACACGCCCACGCAAGGCACCGTGTGGCTGGGCGGGGTGGACATGTTTGCCATGGACGAAGACGCCCGCGCGGCCTTGCGTGCCCGCCAAGTGGGCTTTGTGTTTCAGAGCTTTCAGCTGTTGGGCAATATGACCGCGCTGGAAAACGTCATGCTGCCGTTAGAACTGGCTGGTTTGCCCCATCCGCGGGCCATCGCCAAAGACATGCTGGTGCGGGTGGGCTTGGGCGAGCGCCTAGGCCACTACCCGAAAGTACTGTCGGGTGGCGAGCAACAGCGCGTGGCCTTGGCACGGGCCTTTGTGGTCAAACCCCTGCTGCTGCTGGCCGACGAGCCCACAGGCAGCCTAGACCACGCCAGCGGCGAACGCATCATGGATTTGATGTTTGACCTCAACAAAGAACTGGGCACGACTTTGGTGTTGGTCACGCATGATTTGAGACTGGCTGCAAGGTGCGATCAGTCCCTCACGATTGAGGCAGGGCAGGTCAAGGGATAATCACTCACTATGTCCTCAGCTCCTAAAGTTCTCTTCGGCTTTCACGCCGTTGGCGTGCGCGTTAAAACAGCGCCGCAATCCGTCGTCGAAATTTACTTCGACCCCACTCGTCGCGATGCCCGTATGCGTCAATTTGTTGAGCGCGCCACCGAGGCCGGGATTCGTTTGATCGAGGCCGATGGTCCTCGTTTGGCCAAGCTCTCTGGCGGCCACGGCCACCAAGGTGTGGCGGCGCGCGTGAGCGAAATCAAGATGGTTCACTCGCTCGACGAGTTGCTCGAAGGTATTGAAAAAATCGAATCGCCTTTGATTTTGGTGCTCGACGGTGTGACCGATCCGCACAACCTTGGCGCCTGTTTGCGCGTGGCCGACGGTGCCGGCGCGCATGCGGTGATTGCCCCAAAAGACCACGCCGTGGGCATCAACGCCACGGTCGCCAAAGTCGCCAGTGGCGCGGCTGAGACCGTACCTTATTTCATGGTGACCAACTTGGCGCGTACGTTGAACGAACTCAAAGAGCGCAACATTTGGATCATCGGTACCAGTGATGATGCCCCCAAGACCTTGTACCAAGTCGACCTCAAAGGCCCTACCGCGTTGGTGTTGGGTGCTGAGGGTGACGGCATGCGTCAGCTCACACGCAAAACGTGTGACGAACTCATCAGCATTCCCATGCATGGCGGTGTCGAGAGTTTGAACGTGTCGGTGGCCAGCGGTGTGTGCTTGTACGAAGCACGTCGTCAGCGCACAGTCGTCGCGTAAGTTTTTTTAAACCAACCCGAAACCACCCAACAACGCACCTGCGGCCAACAGCCAAAGCAAGTGCGTTTTTGTTTTCCACACAAGCAATGTGGTGGCGGCTGTTAACGCCCACAGCGGCCAATCCCGCACAGGGTTCTCGTGGTTGCCGGTGAGCAACCAGCCGGTGGCAATCAGCAGCGCAATCACGATGGGGGCCATGCCCGACTTAAAGGCTTTCACCGCCAACATCTCTCGGTTGCGGTGCGCCCATTGCGTCGCCACAAAGGTGAGGGTGGCTGACGGAATCATGATGCCCACCATGGTGATGAGCACGCCCCACAACGCTAAGCTGACCGCAGGCCAACCAGCAGCCAAACCGCCGCCCGCGTTGAGCCCCACGTTCCAGCCCATCAGGGCGATGAACATCACGTTCGGGCCGGGTGCGCCTTGCGCCAAGGCGATGGAAGACGTGAACTGTGTGTCGCTCAGCCAATGCATGTCATCCACCAAGTAGCGGTGAATATCGGGTGCCGTGGTGATCGCACCGCCCACAGCCAAAAGCGAGAGCGATATGAAGTGCAAAAACAGAGAGCCCCAATCGGCCAAAGTAAGGGTGATGCTCATGCCGCACCTCGCTGTTTGATGCAATGCGCAGCCCACACGCTGGCCAAGGGCCCGAGGCTTAGCAACACCCAAGCCAATGGCAAGCGCAGCAAGCCAATCGCCAAGAAGGTGAGGGCGCCAATGCCAATGCAGGTCAGTATTCCCATAGGGTTATTTTTCAGGGCGCTCAGCAGCTTGATGCCCACGGCAGCAATCAAGCCCGCAGACACCGCTCCCATGCCGCGCAACATGCCTTGCGCAACCGGTGTGTCTGCCACGCCTGCCACGGCGGCGGCCAGCAGCAGCACCAACACCAGCGGCGCCAGCAATAACCCACTGAGCGCCGCGAGTGCGCCGGGCAAACCAAAAGCTCGTCCCCCGATCATCAGGGCGAGGTTCACCACATTGGGGCCTGGGAGGATTTGTGCAACCGCCCAGTCCTCTAGGAATTCATCCTGCGTGAGCCATTTTTTTTTCTCCACCAACTCGCGTTGCACCACCGTCAGCACGCCACCAAAGCCTTGCAAGGCCAGCCAGGTGAAGGACATGAACAAATCTGTTTTACTGCGTGGCGCGTGGGTTGCACTCATAGGGTCAAGCCACCCGCAACTTCAATCACCGTGCCATTGATGTAGGCGGCTTCGTCGCTTGCCAAAAAGGCGTAGACGTTGGCGATGTCTTCTGGTTGTCCCAGTCGCTTGAGGGGGACGCGATTGACCATCTCGGTGATCACTTTTTCAGGGATGGTCGACAAGATAGGGGTGGCAATAAAGCCTGGCGCCACGGCGTTCACGCGAATCCCCTTGGGGCCGAGCTCGCGACTCCAAGTTTTGGTGAACCCGATCACACCAAATTTGGTGGCGGCATAGTTGGTTTGACCAAAGTTGCCATAGATGCCGACCACCGATGAGGCGTTCAAAATCACGCCGCTGCCTTGTGCCACCATAGCGTCGGAGACGGCTTGTGCGCAATGAAAGACGCCGCGTAGGTTCACATCAATCACGCGGTCAAACTGTTCCAAGGTCATGGTTTGCAAACGTGCGTCTTGTGTGATGCCTGCGTTGTTGACGAGCACGTCAATGCGATCAAATTTCTCGAGCACGGCTTTGACCGTGGCATCCACCATGTCGCGTTGGGTCACATCCACCACAAACCCTTGCGCTTGTGCGCCGGTGGCCTGACATTGCGCCACCGCGGCATCCACGCCCGCTTGCTTCACATCACACACGATGACGATGGCCCCTTCGTTTGCAAACTTGATCGCCGTCGCAAGGCCAATGCCTTGTGCTGCCCCGGTGATGATGCTTACTTTGCCTTGTAGTCGCTGCGCTTGTGCGGTGTGAGTTGGTTTCATAGGGATAGTTTAATCAGCCCGTGTTGCGCAACCCAGCCGCAATGCCGTTGATGGAGATGTGAATGCCGCGTTGGGCTCTCTCATCACGATCTTGTGGGCGCTTGCCTTCACGGTAGCGTCGAATCAACTCGACTTGCAGGTGGTGCAAGGGATCGATGTAGGGGAAGCGATGGCGCATGGAGCGTTCCAGCGCCGCGTTGTTGACCAAGCGTTGCTTGTCGCCCGTTACTAGCTTCAAGGCGTCTGTGGTGCGGTGCCATTCGGCTTCGATCAGACCAAAGATCTTCTTGCGCAAACGCGTGTCGCTGACCAACTCGGCATAGCGTGAGGCCAAGCCCAAATCACTCTTAGACAACACCATGTCGAGGTTCGACAACAGCGAGCGGAAGAAGGGCCATTGACGTTGCATTTTTTGCAGCAAGGCCAGCGCATCTTTTGGTTTGAGCGTGGGGTGCTTGTGGATGAATTGGTCCACAGCTGAACCAAAGCCCAACCAGCCGGGTAAGGTCAAACGGCATTGACCCCAGCTGAAGCCCCATGGAATCGCACGCAAGTCTTCGATGCGAGGCGAAGCATTGCCGCTCTTGGGCCGAGCGGCTGGGCGAGAACCAATGTTGAGCTCTGCAATTTCACGCAAGGGCGTGGATGCAAAAAAGTATTCGGTGAAACCGGGTGTGTCGTACACCAAGCCTCGGTAAGCACCCATGCTGGCTTCTGAGAGCCATTGCGCGGCGTCCAAAAACGTTTGGGGGGCTGGCTTGGTGGTTTGCAACATCGTGGCTTCCAAGGTGGCTGCCACGAGGGTTTCTAAATTGCGTCGACCAATTTCTGGGTTGGCATATTTGGAGCCAATCACTTCACCCTGTTCGGTGAGGCGAATTTGCCCACGCACGGTCCCTGGGGGCTGCGCCAAGATCGCTTGGTAGCTGGGGCCGCCGCCGCGACCCACCGTGCCGCCACGGCCGTGGAACATGCGCAAGGTGATGTCGTGTGCTTTGAACAAGCCATCAAACACAGTGACCAAATCGATCTCTGCGCGGTACAGCTCCCAGTTGCTGGTGAAGATGCCACCGTCTTTGTTGCTGTCTGAGTAGCCCAACATGATGTCTTGCTCTGCGCCACTGCGTTTGACCAGTTGGGCCACGCCGTCGATGGCGTAAAAGCCCGCCATGATATCGGCAGCACGGCGCAAGTCGTCGATGGTTTCAAACAAGGGGACCACCACCAAATCACAGGTGGAGGTTTTGCTGCTCAAGGTGCCCCGCATCAAACCGGTTTCTTTTTGCAGCAGCAACACTTCGAGCAAATCACTCACCGTTTCGGTATGGCTGATGATGTAGTGGCGAATGGCGTCGGCACCAAAGCTCGCACGCATCTGGCGGGCCGTTTCAAAAATCGCCAGCTCTTTGAGCGCTAACTCCGAATAGCTCGCACCCATCACGCGCAGGGGGCGTGCATCGTGCAACAGTTTGTTCAGCACTTCAATGCGCTGCGTTTCGTTGAGCTTGGCATAGTTTTTTTCAACCCCTGCCGTGGCGAGCAATTCGGCCACGACCAACTCGTGTTGGTCTGAGCTTTGGCGCAAATCAACGGTGGCGAGGTGAAAGCCGAACACATCGACCGCGCGAATCAGCGGCGTCAGGCGTTGGGCCATCAAGGCACTGCCGTGTTGGGCCTGCAGGGATTCAGCGATCACACGCAAATCAGCCAGCAACTCGTGGGCCGAGGTGTAGGCGTTTTGTGGGGCGACGGCGTGACGTGCGGCATCTCCTCCGGTGAGGTCTTTGAGCGTGGCCGCCAAGCGTGCATACATGCCGGTGAGGGCGCGACGGTAAGGCTCGTCTTGGCGGTGTGCGTTGGTGTCGGGTGAGCGTTCGGCCAGTGCCTGCATGGCAGGGGTGACGTCGACCAACATGGCCGACATCGACAACTCGCCGCCCAAGTAATGCAACTCGGTCAGGTAGTGGCGCAAGGCCACATCACATTGACGGCGCAAGGCATAGTGCAGTGTGTCGGCGTTGACGTTGGGATTGCCATCACGGTCACCACCAATCCACTGCCCCATGCGCAAAAAGCTGTGCACATGCGCATGGCCCAATTCGGCTTCGAGGTCGGCATAGAGTTTGGGGATTTCGCTGAGAAACGTGGATTCGTAATAGCTCAGTGCATTTTCAATCTCGTCCGACACCGTGAGTTTGGTGAAGCGCAACAGGCGGGTTTGCCAAAGTTGTAGCACACGGGCGCGGAGTTGCATTTCGTTGGCGACCAGCTCACGCTGCGCGAGCGCATCGGGCGCGGCCTTGGCCGAGGTGTGCAGAGCCGAGCGAGATTTGATGTCGTCTCGCACGGCCAGCAGTTGCGCAATGCCGCGCTCGGCATCCAAGATGCTCTTGCGTTGCACTTCGGTTGGGTGGGCGGTGAGCACGGGTGAGACATGGCTTTGTGCCAGCATGTGCACGATGCTCTTGGGGGCAATGCCTGCTGCCTTGAGGCGGCTCAAGGCAACGGTCAGGCTGCCTTCTTGTGTGTCGCCTGCACGCTCGTGAACTGCACGACGGCGAATGTGGTGACGGTCTTCGGCCAAGTTAGCCAAGTGGCTGAAGTACGTGAAGGCGCGAATCACACGCACCGTGGCTTCGCCGGTGAGCGAGGCCAATAACTTCTTCAGTGCTTTGTCCGCGCTTGCATCTGCATCACGACGGAAGGCGACCGAGAGCTTGCGCACTTGTTCGACCAACTCATAGGCGTCGCGGCCCTCTTGCTCGCGAATCACATCGCCCAAGATGCGGCCCAAAAGCCGAATGTCTTCAACCAAGGGGCGTTCGTTGTCTTTGGCCAGTTGCGTGGCGCGGGCAGCTGCGGATAGTTTGGGTTTGGTGGTCATGGATCAGCCTTTCAGTCGTGCTGCTTCGGCGGCTTCAATGTCTTTGGCCATCTTCTTGCCCAGTTCGACGCCCCATTGGTCGTAGGCGTGGATGCCCCAGATGGCGGCTTGGCAGAACACCTTGTGTTCGTACAAGGCCATCAGTGCGCCCATGCTGCGTGGTGTGAGGGCATCGACCCAGATGGTGGTGCTCGGCACGTTGCCTGGGTAGTTGCGGTGCGGGGCTGAACGTTGCACCTCGGCCTCGTCCATGCCGCTGTCACGCAGCTCGCGTGTGGTTTCTTCAGGGGTACGGCCAATCGCCAACGCTTGCGCTTGCGCTTGCATGTTGAGTAACACCACGCGGTGATGCTCTGCCGCAAAAGGCAAGGGGCTGCGCTCGGTGCGCAAACCAATGAAGTCCATCGGCACCAAGTGCTTGCCTTGGTGGATGAGTTGGAAGTAAGCGTGCTGGCCGTCGATGCCTAAGCCGCCCCACAACACAGGTGCCGTGGCAACCTCGACAGGACTGCCATCGATGTGCGTGGCTTTGCCGTTGGACTCCATGTCCATTTGTTGCAAGAACGAGGCAAACTTACCCAAGGGTGAGGCATAGGGAGCAATGTTGTGCGAGGTCGCCCCCAAGAAGTTGCGGTTCCACACGCCAAACAAGGCCATCAGCAAAGGCAAGTTTTGGTCGGAGGGTGCGGTCATGAAATGTTCATCCATCGCGCGTGCGCCCAAGAGCATGTCCTGGAAAGCGAAG
This sequence comes from uncultured Burkholderiales bacterium, assembly GCA_903856995.1. Lineage (GTDB taxonomy): Bacteria > Pseudomonadota > Gammaproteobacteria > Burkholderiales > Burkholderiaceae_C > Limnohabitans. The sequence goes on along the minus strand of CAIODK010000193.1, from coordinate 12,233 downwards.
GCGCCGATGGAGATGGCCAGAGGCAAGCCAATGGCTGACCACACCGAGTAACGTCCACCGACCCAATCCCAAAAACCAAACGTGTGTTCGGGGGTAAAACCTTGGGCTGCAGATATTTGGGGGTTGGCTGTCACCGCGATCAGGTGTTTGCCCATTTGATCTGCAGGGCAACCGCCATCGCTTAACCAACGTTTGGCAGAGGCTGCCAAAGTCATGGTTTCTTGGGTGGTGAAGGTTTTACTTTGCACCACAAACGCGGTGCGTGCGGGGTCGAGGTGGGCTAAGGTGGTGTAAAGGCTCCACGCGTCTACGTTGGAGACATAGTGCACACGCACTTTGTTTTTGAAGCTGTCGCGCGTCAAGTGGCTGAGCGCTTCGGTGGTCATGCGAGGGCCGAGGTCTGAACCACCAATGCCAAGGTTGACCACATCGGTGATCGACTCGCCGCCATACCCTTTCATCTGGCCTTCACGCACTTTCTCTGCAAAGGTGCAGACGCGGTGCAACTCATGGGCGACTTGTTTGGAGATCTCGTGACCCCAAGGCGGGTTGGGCACATGGCTGCCGCGCAGAGCGACATGCAAGACGGCGCGTTGCTCGGTTGCGTTGATCGGTTCGCCCCTGAACATGGCTTGTGCTTGGGTCATCACATGCGACTCGTCCGCCAAGGCGAGCAACTGATGCATCACCTCAGGGGTGACGCGTTGACGCGCGTAGTCAATGCTGATGCCAGCACCGCTCGCATGCAACTTGGCATGTCGTGCGCTGTCTTTGAGTAACTCACGCAAGTGGGGTTGAGGGCTTTGAGACAAAGCTTGCAGGGCTTGCCATGCGTGGCGTTTCTGTGGCGGAACGAATTGGGTCATGGCTGGATTTTCGTCAAAATTTGAGGGCTTCTTTAGCCGTTTGAATGAAACTTTTGATTTGGCTTTGAATTAACTTGCAAGGGCCGCGTCAGTGGCCTCCCGTGCCAATCGGGTAATTTCTGCCCAGTCGCCACGTATCACCACGTCGATGGGTGTCAGCCAAGAGCCACCCACCATGGCCACGTTGGGTTGCTTCAAAAACTCGCCCATGTTGGCGAGTGAGACGCCCCCGGTCGGGCAAAAACGCATATCACCCAAGGGGCCGGCCATGGCCTTGAGCATGGACAAACCGCCGGCTTGCGCTGCGGGAAAGAGTTTGACGCAAGCAAAGCCGTAGTCGCGCGCGGCCATCACTTCGCCAGGTGTCATCACGCCAGGCATGAAGGGCAGCTGGCATTGCATGGCGGCTTGCACGAGTGCATCGGTCATGCCGGGTGAGAGTGCAAAGCTGGCACCTGCTGCTTGGACGCGAGCCATCTCTGCTGCTCGGGTGACGGTGCCTGCACCCACGTGCATCTGAGGCACGTGCTTGGCGACTTGCTCAATCGCAGGCAAACCTGCCGCATGGCGCAATGTGATTTCCATCACATCCACACCGCCTTCAAGCAACGCGTGTGCCATTGGCACGGCCTGGTCTGGGTGGGTGATAACGATGACAGGCACCACGCGTGAGGTGAAGGCTGGGCGAGAGAACGCTGGGTTGAGTTGGGTCATGGTGGATCTCAAAAACGGGGTATCACAGCTGGCTGAGTAGGGGCGAGGCACCTGCCTCGGCGAGCGACGCATGTGCACGAAACAGCGAGAAAATGTCGCGGCCTGTGCCGTGTTGGTTGCCAGACAAATCGGGGGTGGGCGCGGTTCGTGTCGCCAACTCGGCGTCGCTCACTTCAAGGCTTAAGGTTTGGGTGTCACAGTCCAGCGCCATCATGTCGCCGTCTTGCACTTTGCCGATCAAGCCGCCATTCACAGACTCGGGGCTGAGGTGAATTGCCGCAGGCACTTTGCCTGACGCGCCGGACATGCGGCCATCGGTGACCAAAGCCACTTTGAACCCCTTGTCTTGCAACAAACCAAGAATGGGTGTGAGGCGGTGCAACTCAGGCATGCCATTCGCTTGGGGGCCTTGGTCGCGCACCACGGCAACGAAATCGCGCTCAAGCTTGCCTTCTTTGAACAATTGGGCCAGTTGCTTTTGGTCGGTGACCACCACAGCTGGGGCACGCACGTAGCGGTGTTCTGGTTTGACGGCCGAGACTTTGACGACCGCACGCCCCAAGTTGCCTTGCAGCAAACGCAGACCGCCATCGGCGCTGAAAGGCTGGGTGACGGGGCGCAACACCGCTTCGTCAGCCGACAGCGTGGGCACCTCGCGCCAATCGAGTTGGCCATGGTTGAGCCAAGGCTCGACGGTATAGCGGTACAGGCCTTGGCCCATGATGGTGTGGACGTCTTCGTGCAGCAAACCGACACTGAGCAACTGCGCGATCAAGTAGCCCATGCCACCCGCTGCTTGAAAGTGGTTCACATCGGCGCTGCCATTGGGGTACACACGGGCGAGCAAAGGAACGCAGGCGGAGAGATCAGAAAAGTCGTCCCAATTCACGATCAACCCTGCTGCACGCGCCATGGCGACGATGTGCAAGGTGTGGTTGGTCGAGCCGCCCGTGGCCAACAAACCCACGATGCCGTTGACGATGACCTTGGCATTGATTTGGTAGCCCATGCCCGTGTCTTTTTCTTGTGACAAGGCGACCGCACGTTTGACGGCATCGGTGGTGAGGGCTTCACGCAAGGGGGTGCCGGGGTTGACAAAGGAGGAGCCAGGCAAGTGCAAGCCCATGATCTCCATCAACATTTGGTTGGAGTTGGCGGTGCCATAAAACGTGCAAGTGCCGGCGCTATGGTAGGCCGCTTGTTCGGCTTCAAGCAGTACTTCGCGGCTGACCAAGCCTTGCGCGTATTGCTGTCGCACCTTGGCTTTGTCATCATTGGACAAGCCAGAGGTCATGGGGCCCGCCGGAACAAACACCGCGGGCAAGTGGCCAAACTGCAAAGCGCCCATGAAGAGGCCAGGCACGATCTTGTCGCACACGCCCAAGAACAAGGCCGCATCAAACACGTTGTGTGACAAACCGACGGCCGTGGCCAAGGCGATCACATCCCGCGAGAACAGCGACAGCTCCATGCCGTCCTCACCCTGTGTCACGCCGTCGCACATGGCGGGGACGCCACCTGCGATTTGTGCGGTGGCACCTGCGGCGCGGGCAGCGACACGAATTTTCTCAGGGTAATGCTCATAGGGCTGATGGGCCGAGAGCATGTCGTTGTAGGCGGTGATGATGCCGACGTTGGGCTGGCGTTCTTGGCGTAGCACCAGTTTGTCATTGGCCGGCATGGCGGCATAGGCGTGTGCTGCATTGGCGCATCCCATGCCACCTCGGTACGGCCCGGGCTTTTTGGCCTTAGCCAAGACATCCAAATAAGCTTGGCGCGTATGGAGGCTGCGTTGCTCAATGCGTGCCGTCACAGCGGCGAGGGTGGCATGAAGATGTGTGGTCATAAGGCTCTGTGAGGGCTAAGAAATAAAGTTTTAGTTGGCAAGCCAAAGCGCCACGGGCGTTTGGGTTTGTTGCAACACAAAAGAGATAGGGATCGCTAGGTTCGCCGCCCCCCAAGCTTGTTGCAACGTTGGCAGCTTGTCTGTGCCCGTCAGTGGCAACACGATGTGGCGCGCACTGAGGATCTGGGCCAAGGTTTGGGTGATGCGCGGGTAGGGCGCGTTCGCAGGTGGTGGCGTCAACACCATGGCCATACAGGTTTGCGTGTTGCGTAAATCCAGTGCTTCGGCCAAGTTAGACGCCCCTGGAAACAGAGATGCCGTGTGGCCATCTGCACCCATGCCCAGTACCAGCACATCGGCCGTGTTGGCCGCAAGCAGCGCCATGCCGGCAGCTTGTGCAAGTAGAGGTGGGGCAGGCAAGGGTTCAGAGGCCCCCGCCACCATGAACACCAGTTGCGCTTGGGCCGCTAAGTCTTGCAGTAAATGGGTTTGCACCAAACGTGCATTGCTGTCGGGGTGGGTGCGTGGGACGCAACGTTCGTCCACCAAGGTCACGCGCACCCGCGACCAATCGATGGCGATGACACGCAAGGCCTCAAACAAAGCAACGGGTGACTTGCCGCCTGACACGCTCAGCACCGCAAAACCACGCGCTTGAATCGCTGCGGCCAAGCGTTGGGCGATGTCTTGGGCTAAGCGCACATTCAGCGTTGCACTGCTGACGGTGTGGACCGTCAAGGTGCCGCGTGATTCAGGATGCCAAGTTTGGGCCATCACGCCTCCTCAAACCACGTCAGTTCTTCGCGTGCCATCAAAGCAGACGAGGCAGCAGGGCCCCAACTGCCAGCAGAGTAAGCGCGAGGTTTGTCATCCAACTTGGCCCATCCGTCGATGATGGGTTCCACCCAGATCCATGCGGCTTCCAATTCGTCACGGCGCATGAAGTGTGTGAGGCGACCCTTGATGACGTCCATCAACAAACGCTCATAAGCTTCAGCGCGACGTTTGTCGGAGGACTGTTGCAAGTCGAGTCCGAGTTTGACGGGGTGCAAGGTCATGCCAGAGCCGGGCTCTTTGACCATCATCTCTAGCTGAATCGATTCTTCGGGTTGCAAGGTGATGATGAGTCGGTTGGGCTCTTGTTGTGCGGTGGCCCCAAAGATGGAGAAGGGCTGATCCGCAAACTCAATGATGATTTGTGACTCTCGGCGCTGCATGCGTTTGCCAGTGCGTAAGAAAAACGGAACGTTGGCCCAGCGGGCGTTGTTGATGTGCGCGCGCAAAGCCACAAAGGTCTCGGTGCGGCTTTCAGCAGGCACGTTGGCTTCTTCTAGGTAGCCCTTGACGGCTGCACCTTCAGAGGCGCCTGCGGTGTATTGGCCGCGCACGGTGTCGCGCTTGATGTCGGTCAAATCCATCTTGCGCAAGGAACGCAAGACTTTCAGTTTTTCGTCTCGTACGTCATCGGCACCCAAGGAGATGGGGGGCTCCATCGCGACGATGCACAGCAATTGCAGCAAGTGGTTTTGCACCATGTCGCGCATGGCCCCTGCGCCGTCGTAAAACCCAGCACGGCTTCCAACGCCCACGCATTCGGCCACGGTTATTTGCACGCTCTTGATGTAGGGCGCACGCCACAGCGGCTCGAAAATGGCATTGCCAAAACGTAGAACCATCAGGTTTTGTACCGTTTCTTTGCCGAGGTAGTGGTCAATCCGGTAGATCTGTTGCTCGTCAAAGTAAAGCGCGACGTTGGTGTTGATGTCTCTGGCCGAGGCCAAGTCCGTGCCCAATGGTTTTTCAAGGACCACGCGCGACTGTGCATCCACCAAACCCGCGCCCGATAAGTTGGCACAAATTTGGGTGAACAGGCTCGGTGCCGTGGCCAAGTAATACACGCGCAGGGCGGGTTGGGCGCACAAGGCTTTGAGCTTGGCGTAGTCGGCGGCTTGGTTGACGTCCATGCTCACATACGCCAGACGGGCTAAGAAAGCTTGCCAATCATGGGCGCTGAGCGCATCGCTGTCGATGAAGGTGGGGGAGTTCTTGTCGATGAAATCTAAATACTCTTGGCGTGTCCAGTCTTGTCGGCCAACGGCAATGATGCGTGCGGAGGCATCGAGCTTGTCGTGCAAATGCGCCATGTAGAGCGCAGGCAGAAGTTTGCGAAACGACAAGTCGCCAGCGCCACCAAAAATCACGATATCAAGCGTTCCTGCTGTTGGATTGTTTTGTGTCATGTGTAACGTTTATTCAAAAGGTTTTGTTTCATGTTGCGCAGCAGAGGCTGAAGCTGAGCGCTGCCGATGCGCAACGCCACGGTGGTGGTCAGCACGTCGACGATCATCAGGTGCAACAAGCGCGAAACCATCGGGCTGAACCGTTCGTAGCTCTCGGGGTGATCGGCGCAGAGGTGGATTTTTCCGGCATTCGCCAAAGGTGAACCCGAGGCCGTGATGACCACCGTGGTCGCACCGTTCTTTTTGGCAATTTCGCAAGAGTCCAGCAAGTCGCGGGTGCGGCCGGAGTTGGAGAACACCACCAAGCAGTCACCTGGTCCGAGCAACGATGCGCTCATGATTTGCATGTGGCCATCGCTGTGCGAGATGGTGTGAAACCCGAGACGGAAAAATTTGTGCTGCGCGTCTTGCGCCACGATCCCTGAATTGCCCACCCCAAAGAACTCAAGACGTTTGCCTTTTTTGTGGGCCAAGGCGATGGCGTCGGCTGCTTTGTCAATGGCGACGGATGATGCGTCGTTGCGGTACTTGAGGAAGGCGGTGACGGTGTTGTCGATCACCTTGACCAACACATCGCTGCTGCTGTCTTGTGCACCCACGTTGCGGTGGATGAAAGGCACGCCCTCACTCAAGCTGCCAGCAAGTTTGAGTTTGAAATCGCTCAACCCTTCATAGCCGATGGTGCGGCAAAAACGCACCACGGTCGGCTTGCTGACTTTGGCGCGTTCTGCGAGCTCTGTCACCGGCAGCGTCGAGAAAGCGCGAGGGTCCGTCAGTAGGAGCTTGCCCACCCGCTGTTCAGCGGGTGCCAAGGATGAAAGTGTCGATTTGATACGTTCTAACATGCTGCAAATGTAACTTAGTTTCACCGTTTGTTAAATTTAGTTACCTCGCATCATGTCGGCGAGAATGGGCCATCTCATGCCCAAATATCGCATTTCATCGTCTGCTCGTTTTCAGTTGGAAGGTGCCATTGGCGTCTTCGACTCGGGCGTTGGCGGCCTCTCCGTTTTGCGCGCAATCCGCGCGGCCTTGCCATATGAGCATTTGGTCTATGTTGCTGACTCGGGGCACGCGCCATATGGCGACCAGTCTGAGACCTACATCACGCAACGCACGCTTACCGTTGGGCACTGGTTGGCCGAGCAGGGCGTGAAAGCCATCACCATCGCCTGCAACACGGCCACCGTGGTGGCGGCCAAGACGCTGCGTGAACAAACCCATTTGCCTGTCGTCGCCATTGAACCCGCCATCAAGCCCGCCGTGGCCCTCACGCGCAGCGGTGTGGTGGGCGTGTTGGCCACGCGCCAAACCGTGCAAAGCGCCAGTGTGGCAAGGCTGGTCGAGGTGCATGGCGGTGACAAACGCATCTTGCTGCAAGCCTGTCCAGGCTTGGTGGAGCTGGTCGAACGCGCCGATTTGCACAGCGCCGATGCCGAAGACTTGCTGCGCCAGTTGGTCAAACCTTTGCTTGCCGAAGGGGTCGACACCCTGGTGTTAGGGTGCACCCATTACCCGTTTTTACGAGACATCATTCAGCGTTTAGCAGGCCCAGATGTGGTGCTGCTTGACCCTGCGCAAGCCGTCGCCCGTGAATTGACCCGTCGTTTGGCAGACCATGGCGGTTTGTCCGTCCAAACCGAGCCGGGCCATGTTCAGTTTTTCACCTCCGGTGATGTGGGACAAGCCCAATCGGTCATGTCACACCTGTGGAACGAGCCTTTGACCGTGCACGCGTTACCCTGACACGATAGCCCCTCAAAAGCCAAGGGCAGGGCCTAGCTCGTACACTTACGGCCTCCATGAATGCCTACGCCGACGTCTCCCTTTTCCCCCGCAACGCCAAGCCGCTGACCAGTTACCGCAAATACTGGGCGGCCCGCTTTGGCACGGCCCCGTTTTTACCAATGAGCCGCGAGGAAATGACTCAGCTCGGCTGGGACAGTTGCGACATCATCATCGTCACAGGGGACGCCTATGTGGATCACCCCAGCTTCGGCATGGCGGTGATTGGGCGCATGTTGGAGAACCAAGGTTTCCGCGTTGGCATCATTGCCCAGCCCGATTGGCAAAGTGCCGATCCGTTCAAGGCTTTGGGCAAACCGAATCTGTTTTTTGGCGTGACCGCCGGCAACATGGATTCGATGATCAACCGCTACACAGCGGACCGCAAAATCCGCAGTGACGATGCTTATACCGCTGGCGACATCGGCGGCAAACGCCCCGACCGTGCCGCGCTGGTCTACAGTCAACGTTGCAAAGAGGCCTACAACGAGGTGCCCATCGTGCTGGGCGGTATCGAAGGCTCCTTGCGCCGCATCGCGCATTACGACTACTGGTCCGACAAAGTACGCCGCTCGATCGTGGTCGACAGCAAATGCGATTTATTGCTGTATGGCAACGCCGAGCGCGCGATTGTGGAAATCGCCCACCGTTTGGCCGCCAAAGAGCCGGTGCAAGACATCACCGATGTGCGTGGCACAGCCTTTGTGCGCCGCGATACACCCGAAGGTTGGTTTGAGATTGACTCGTCCAACATCGATGCGCCAGGCCGTGTCGAGGCGCATGTCAACCCGTATTTGATGATCAGCGACCAAGCCAAAGCTCAGGGCGAAACCTGTGCGCGGGACGACGAGGCCAATGCTGTGGCTGATGCGGCCAATGCGCAAGTGGGCGCCAAAGCCAACACGGGCTTCACCATCTCGCCGCTCAACTTTGTGCCCAACGCCGCCTTGCAAGGCAAAGGCAAAGGCAAGCTTAAGGTGCCACCGCGCGAGCGCAGCGTAATTCGTTTGCCCGCGTACGAGCAAGTCAAGTCCGACCCCGTGCTCTACGCCCACGCCAACCGCGTGCTGCATTTGGAAACCAACCCTGGCAACGCCCGCGCTTTGGTACAAGCCCACGGCGAAGGCCATACCGCACGTGATGTGTGGGTCAATCCGCCGCCCATCCCGCTCACCACGGCCGAGATGGACCTGGTGTTTGATTTGCCCTACGCCCGCAGCCCGCATCCGACTTACGCGGATGACAAAGGCGGCCATGACGGCGAAACCAAAATCCCTGCGTGGGAGATGATCCGCTTCAGCGTCAACATCATGCGCGGTTGTTTTGGGGGTTGCACGTTTTGCTCCATCACCGAGCACGAAGGCCGCATCATCCAAAGCCGAAGCGAAGACTCTGTCATTCGTGAAATTGAAGACATCCGGGACAAAGTGCCAGGCTTCACCGGGGTTATCTCTGACCTCGGTGGACCTACCGCCAACATGTACCGCATCGGCTGCAAGAGCCCCGAGATCGAGTCGGCCTGCCGCAAACCCAGCTGCGTCTACCCGGGCATTTGCCAAAACCTCAACACCGACCACAGCTCGCTGATCCACATGTACCGCCGTGCGCGGGCATTGAAGGGCGTGAAGAAGATCCTCATTGGTTCTGGTCTGCGCTATGACTTGGCCGTCAAGTCGCCCGAGTATGTGAAAGAGCTGGTGCAGCACCACGTGGGCGGCTACCTCAAGATTGCCCCCGAGCACACCGAAGGCGGCCCGCTCTCCAAGATGATGAAGCCCGGCATTGGCAGCTACGACAAGTTCAAACAGATGTTTGACAAGTACAGCGCTGAAGTGGGCAAGAAGCAGTTCCTGATTCCGTACTTCATCGCGGCCCACCCCGGCACCAGCGACGAAGACATGATGAACCTTGCGTTATGGCTCAAACGCAATAGCTTTCGCGCCGACCAGGTTCAAACCTTCTACCCCAGCCCCATGGCCACAGCCACGGCGATGTACCACTCTGGCCGCAACCCTTTGGGCCGCGTCACGCGCAGCAGCGAAGTGGTGGACATCGTGCGCGGCGAGCGCCGCCGCCGCCTGCACAAAGCCTTTTTGCGTTACCACGATGCCAACAACTGGCCCTTGCTGCGTGAGGCCCTCAAAGCCATGGGCCGTGCTGACCTCATTGGCAATGGCAAACACCATCTGATCCCGACCTATCAGCCGCAAACAGACGGCACCTACACCAGTGCACGTCGCAAGAACAGCACGGCCACGCCTAAAGCGGGTCGTCTGCTCACGCAACACACCGGCTTGCCGCCGCGCAAGACAAAATAATTAGCGCTGACGCGACTTCATCGCACGCTCCACCTCGCGCTTGCCTTCGCGATCTTTGATGGTGTCGCGCTTGTCATGCTCGGCCTTGCCTTTGGCCAGCGCGATTTCGCATTTGATCTTGCCGTTCTTCCAATGCAGGTTGATGGGCACGAGCGTGTAGCCCTTTTGATCCACTTTGCTGATCAGGCGTTTGATCTCGTCTTTTTTCAGCAACAGCTTTTTGGTCCGCACGTTGTCTGGATTGACGTGGCTGGACGCTGTGTGCAGCGGGTTGATTTGGCAACCGATCAGGAACAACTCGCCTGCGCGGACCACCACATAACCGTCGGTCAGTTGCACCTTGCCTTCGCGTGCCGACTTGACCTCCCAGCCTTCTAGCACCATGCCGGCCTCGAACTTTTCTTCGAAGAAGTAGTTGTACGCGGCCTTTTTGTTGTCAGCGATGCGCGAGGGAGTTGCAGGTTTTTTGGTAGCCATTTAGTAAATGTGGGGACAGTAGAGCTTCTTACAATATCCACCATTCTATGAAAACCGTTCACAAGTCCGTTCTTATCTGGTTCAGCGCAGAAGAAATGTTTGCGTTGGTCACCGATGTGGCTCGTTATCCCGAGTTTTTGCCTTGGTGCGACCGTTCGGGCGTGGTCCAAACCCATCCCGATGGCATGACCGCTGAAGTGGGGATGTCCTTTGGCGGTTTAAAAAAAAGCTTCACCACCCGCAATGTGCAAATCGAAGGACGCCAAGTGAAGTTGCAGTTGGTCGATGGCCCGTTCAAACACCTCGACGGCACCTGGGATTTCCACCCGCTGCTCGATCCCAACACCCAAGAGCCCCAACGCGCCTGCCGCATTGAGTTGACCTTGAACTACGCGTTTGACAGCATGTTCGGCGCTTTGGTGGGGCCGGTGTTCGACAAAATCGCCGCCACCTTGGTGGATGCGTTTGTGAAACGCGCAGAGCAGGTGTACGTCGCGTGAGTACGCAGGACACACCTATTTGCATCACCGTGATGTACTCGCCTGCACCCCGCGTGGTGCATGAGCGCGTGTTGCCCCTCAGCGCCGGCGTGACGGTGCTGCAAGCACTGCAGCAAAGCGGCTTGCTTGGCGAATGCCCAGAAATTGATTTGAACCAGCCCGATGCCTTTGCCGTGTGCATTTGGGGTCGCAAGACCACCCCCGCCCATGTGCTGCGGGATTTAGACCGGATCGAGATTTGTCGCGCACTCACCGTAGACCCTAAGGTCGCGCGGCGTGAGCGTTTCCAAAAACAAGGCTCCAGTCGTGCGGGCTTGTTCTCCAAGCGCCGCGATGGCGCTAAACCAGGCTACTGACCGTGACCCACCCACTTTGGCCCACCTGCGGCTACACACTCCTGACCCCCAATGACGCTGGACATTTGGTGGTGACCGACGATTTTTTGCGCTTCTTGCTCGAACGCCCAGAGTTGACCCCCATAGACAGTTCTTGTGCTTCTGAAGTGGCTTTGCATCACAGCTTGGTTGAGCAACCACGCCGCGATGTATCTCCGCAAGAGCTGGCAAAACTGCAAGACAAAGACGCCGCCGACAACTACGCCGTGTGGCTGCGCTTTAGGCAGCGCATCACGTCGCAGTCCACTTTAGAGGCCAGCTACCTCGCCTTGTTTAAAGGGGAGGGTGTGGACGTGCCTCCACTGTTGGTGCAACACATCACCCACATCTTGTTGCGCCATGTGTTGGGCGACGCACCTACAGCCATGCAGGCGCGTGCAGCCGAGATGCTGATGCACACCCAAAAAATCACGGTGCTTGAGGATGGCTCGGTGATGGCTGCCGATGATGAGACTGTCGAACGCCATGCGACGCAAGGCGGCTTCGGCTCGATCGGTGAATTGCTACAGCAAGGCGGCATCAAGCTGCGCAGTGTGGACTTGGATGTGCTCAACGATGACAACCAAGACGCCTATTGGCCCCGTAGCGAGAGTTTTGACTGGGTGGTTAGCCTGAACAGAGGCCAGCCCGCTTTGAACGCTCTGTGCGAGGTGTTAGCCAAGTGGGTGCAGCACTTCTTAGGCGTACAGGTGCGCATCCAGACAGAGCGCGAAATCAACGACGACCATTGGGTGTGGCACGTGGGCCTGGACGCCCAAGCCAGCAGTGCGTTGAACGACCTCTACCAAGGCAAAGAAGTGGATGCAGACCGCATGGAGCGCTTGCTGTGTTTGTTCAAGCTGGAGTTTGTGGACCCCAATGACATGCTGGCCGAGGTGCGCGGCAAGCCCGTGTACTTGGCGATGGCGGTGGATGCCAACCAGCGCTTGAAGCTCAAGCCGCAAAATTTGTTGCTAAATTTGCCGCTGGCCAAGCGGTCTTAAAGCCGGTGCTTCAGCGGGCAATGGCGCGGATGCGCTCAATCTCAGTCCATGCACCTGCGAGTTCGAACTGAGCCGTGATCAGCTCGTTGCGAGCCGCGCGGTACACGCG
>CAIODK010000192.1 GCA_903856995.1 uncultured Burkholderiales bacterium | reverse complement strand
GTGCCAATGGCTTGTCGGCTCTTGGCCCCCGCGCCGCTGGAGATGGCCAAGGGCATCACACCCAAGATGAAGGCAATCGAGGTCATGAGAATCGGGCGAAACCGATGGCTCTGCGGATCCATCCAATCGCGCACGATGTTGAAGTGGTTGCGTTGCGGGGCTGAATGCCAAGTCACCGGGTTGCCTTGTGCGCGGCACGCGGCAGCATAGTCGCTGGATTGACGTTTGAACTCATCCGTATCGTGCTCGGCCACGGCGACATACAGTGGCAGTCGAGGATCAGGCCGGTGCAGCATGGGACTCAAGCGTTTGGCCTCTTGCACGCTCAGGTTTAACCAGGTGTTGGGCAGACATTGTTGTACCGGTTCAAGGTCGTAGAGCCCACTGAGCAGCACACCGCCGTGCAGCGCCTGGGGCAATAAGCCCTGCTCAGTCTGCCAATCGGGTGCGAGCAGCATGGCTGCTAAGTGCGCACCGGCAGAGCTGCCTGCCAGCACGGTGCGTTGTGGCGCAACGCCAAGAGATGTTGCATCTTTCAGCAACCAAGTCACGGCACGGTGACATTGCGCCACGATGTGTGCCAGCGTGCCCTGTGGTGCCAAGGTGTAGTTGATGGCTGCCACAGCGATGCCCTGTGCTGTGAGTTGCTGCGCCATGAACACCGAGTCTTGGCTGTGCAAGGCACGCCAGTAGCCCCCATGAATGAACACCAACAAGGGCGCCTGAGGTTGACCTGCGACGGGGAAAAGATCCAAAGTTTCATCGGGGCCATGGCCATAAGCAACATCACGCCAGCAAGGGGTGATGTCGTACATCGGTGTGGATGCGTCGCGGTAGGCCTTGAGTTCCGTTGCAATGTCTGGCACGGTGGCACGTGCATCGTATTGACGTTCTAACTCGGCTTGCGGCCATGTGCGCCAATCAGACACCGAGGCTGTCCTTGAGTTCATGGCGTGCCTCCATTAGGCTGTCAGAACTGCCATGCCAAATGGTTTTTCCTTTTTCTAAGATGAAGTGGGTGTCAGCCAAGCGCATCAGCGGCACCAGGTTTTTGTCGATCACCAGTACCGACAAACCCGACTGTTTGAGGGTTTGCAAACAGTGCCAAATTTCGGCGCGAACCAAGGGTGCCAAGCCTTCGGTGGCTTCATCCAAAATGAGCAAACGTGGGTTGGTCATCAATGCACGACCAATAGCCAGCATTTGTTGCTCGCCTCCAGATAAGTTGGCGCCAAGGTTGCCTGCACGTTCTTGGAGGCGTGGGAACAGTTGATACACGCGTGCCAAGGTCCAAGGCTCGCGCTGGTTCAAGCTGTTGTGCGCAGTGGCCACCAAGTTTTCATAGACGGTGAGGTTGGCAAACACTTGGCGCTGTTCAGGCACCAGGCCAATGCCCAAGCGTGCGATTTGGTGTGAGGGTAGGCGGGTGATGTCCTGACCCGCAAACACAATGAGGCCTTGACGCGGGGGCATGATGCCCATGATCGAACGCACGGTGGTGGTTTTCCCCATGCCGTTGCGCCCCAGTAAGGTGACAAACTCACCCTCAGCCACGGTCAGGCTGGTACCAAACAGGGCTTGTGCATCACCATAGCAAGTTTCCAGGTCGTGGGCCTGCAGCAAAGGCGTCGCGCTCATTCGGGTAGCTCCTCGTCGCCCAAGTAAGCGGTACGCACTTCTGGGTTTTGGCGAATATCTTCGGGTTTGCCGCTGGCAATGATGGCGCCGTTGACCAGCACCGAGATAGTGTCGGCCAAGGCGAACACGGCATGCATGTCGTGCTCGACCAGCAGCAGTGTGTAGTGGCCCTTGAGGGCGGCCAGCAAGTCAATCACCTTCATCGACTCTTGGTGGCTCATGCCTGCCATGGGCTCGTCCAACAGCAACACCTTGGGTTGACTCACCAGCACCATGGCCAATTCCAATTGGCGACGTTCGCCATGCGCCAGGTCAGACACACGTTGGCTGATGCGATGTCGCAACCCCGCTTGGGTAAGCGCGTGTTCCGCTGGATCGACCAAAGACGTGCGTTTCAGCAGTGCACGCCAAGCGCCAAAGCTGTGGCCGGCATGGGCTTGTTTGGCCAAGGCTACACATTCCAGCACGGTGAATTCAGGAAAGGTTGAAGAAATTTGGTACGAGCGCGCCAAGCCCCGCAAGGCACGGTCCGCTGCGGGCAGTTCCGTGACGCACTCGCCTTGCATAAACACATCGCCGCTGTCAGGTTGTAGCTCACCCCCCAGTTGCCCAATAAGTGTGGTTTTACCGGCACCGTTGGGGCCAATGATGGCATGCAACTCACCACGAGTCAGGTGCAAGCTCACGTTGTCGGTGGCCAGCAAACCTCCGTAGCGTTTGACCAGGGCTTGCGTTTGGAGGGGGGCTGAGTTGTGCGTGCTCATACCTGTTCCTTTGCGGGCGCATGGCGCGCATCCCAATCCAAGGCTAAGCCATACAAGCCGCGCCGCGCGAGCAGTACCACCAACACAATCAGCGGGCCCAAGATGATGGGCCAGTGCTCCGTCATGCCCTTGAGCAGTTCTTCGCATACCAACAGTGTCAATGCACCTACCAACGGGCCTAGCACTGTACCCATGCCACCTAGCACCACCATCACAATGAGCTCGCCAGACACAGTCCAAGCCAGATAAGCCGGCGAGGCATAGCCTGTGAGGTTTGCGTACAAAAAGCCCGCCACACCTGCGATCACGCACGACAGCACATAGGCGCTGAGTTTGTAGCGCAGGGTGTGAAAGCCCAAGGCGTTCATGCGCCGTTCGTTCATTCGGCACGCTTGCAGCACCATGCCAAACGGGGCGTGCACCATGTGCTGCGTCCACACCACCACCGCCAGCACACACGCAAAGGCGGTGTAGTAAAGCGTGAGGGGGGCACCCATGTTCAAACCGGCCAAGTTGCTGCGCAAGGAGATCGATAAACCATCATCGCCGCCGTACTGTTTGAGGCTGACGAACAAGTAATAAAACATTTGGGCGAATGCCAACGTGATCATGATGAAAGCAATGCCACTCGTTCGCAGCGACACCCAACCAGTCGCCAGTCCCACCACCCCACACAGCACAACCGTGATCAGCAATTGCAGGGCACCGTTGTCCACGCCATGGCTTGCCAAAATTCCTACGCTGTAAGCCCCAATGCCTAAGTACAAGGCATGTCCAAAGCTCACCATGCCACCGAAGCCCAGAACGATGTTCAAGCTGAGTGCAGCCAAGGCCAGCACCAAGGCACGGGTTGAAAACGTCAGCAAGAAGGGCTCTTCAAACCACCGTGCGTACAAAGGTAGCAAGGCCAAGATGAGTAAAAGACCTGCAGTGATGACCAGAGTGAGGCGTGTTTTCATTTGTTCTTCACGGGAAACAAGCCTTGTGGGCGCAGGGCCAAAACAGTGGCCATGAACACGCACGTCAGCATGGACGCGATGGCGGGTCCTGCTGCTTGGGCGCTGCTGCGGTCAATGAATTCACGCAGCAGCATGGGCAAGAATGCGCGGCCTGCTGTGTCAATCAGCCCCACCATCAAAGCCGCATAGAACGCGCCTTGAACCGAACCAATGCCACCAATCACGATGACGATCATGACCAAAATCAAAATGGGCTCACCCATGCCAGGTTGTACTGACAAGATGGGACTGCTCATCAAGCCGGCTAAGCCAGCCAATGCGCCACCGAGTGAAAACACCAAGGCGTTAAGCAAGCGAATATTCACACCCAAGGCGGCCACCATGGTGGGGTTGAGCGAGCCAGCACGAATCAACATGCCTACGCGCGTCTTGGCAATCAGCAAGTAGCAACCCAGAGCTGCAATCAAACCTGCGGCAATGATGGCAAAGCGGTACATGGGGTACATCACGCCCAAGATATCGAGCGTGCCTGACAAGGCGGGTGGCACGTTCATGTAAGAGGGAGATGCGCCCCAAACCCAACGCGCCAGTTCGTTGAAAAACAAAATCAGACCAAAGGTGGCCAGAACATGGTCGAGGTGGTCACGCGCATATAAAGGCCGTGCCACCACCCACTCCACCAATGCAGCCAACAAACCCCCGCCTAACACTGCGGCTACGCCGGCCGCGACAAATGAGTCGGTCGCCGCATAGACAGTCGCTGCAAAGTAGGCGCCCATCATGTACAGACAGCCGTGTGCCAAGTTGACGAAGCTCATGATGCCAAATACGAGTGTCAAGCCCGCTGACAACATAAAGAGCAACACCCCGAGTTGTAGGCCGTTGAGGAGTTGGATGAAAAACAGAGACGTCGTCATGCGCAAAGTCCATGACGCGCCACTGGTGCTAACGCTGCAAAAACCACCATTAGTTCATGGTGCACTGGCTGGCATAGGCGTCGGCGTGCTCTTTGAGCACCACACCTTTGTTTACCAATGCGGCTTGACCACTGCCGTCTTTGGCTACGTCGACGCGATAGAAGTTACGGATGGGGAACTGGTTGCTGTTGAACTTGAAGGGGCCAGCCACCGACTTGAAGTTGGCTTGTTTCAGTGCAGCGCGGAACGGTTCGCGATCCACTTTGCCTTGTGTCTTGAGTAAGGCTGAGTTCAACAGCATCGCAGCGTCATAGCTTTGTGCAGCATAAAGCGATGGCACACGGTTGTACTTTTTGCGGAAGTCGTCGACAAACTTTTTGTTTTGTGGGTTGTCGATGTCAGGACTGTAAGGCGAGCCCGTGATGACGCCCAAGGCAATGTCTTTGAGCGCCGGTAGCGTGGTGCCGTCTACTGTTGAGGCCGACAACAAAGGTACCTTGCCCAGCAAGCCTGCTTGTTGGTATTGCTTCACAAAGTTCACGCCCATACCGCCTGGATAAAACACGTACACCGCATCAGGCTTGGCTGATTGCATTTGCGCAATTTCGG
This sequence comes from uncultured Burkholderiales bacterium, assembly GCA_903856995.1. Classification (GTDB taxonomy): domain Bacteria; phylum Pseudomonadota; class Gammaproteobacteria; order Burkholderiales; family Burkholderiaceae_C; genus Limnohabitans. The sequence goes on along the minus strand of CAIODK010000192.1, from coordinate 4,940 downwards.
CGGAGTAGTCCGGCTGGTTAATTTGGGTGTAAACCTCATCAATTGCGTCACCTTTGTATTGGGTTTTGAAACCCGCCAAAGCATCTTTACCGGCTTGGTAGTTAGGCGCCATCAGGTACACGCGTTTGTAGCCTTGCTCGCGCGCATAAGCGCCCATCGATTCGTGCAGCGAGTCGTTGTTCCATGATGTAGAAAAATACATAGGGCTGCAACCCTTGCCGGTGATGGGCGTTGGGCCAGCGTTGGAGCCGATCAAGAAGACGCCTGAATCGGTGATGGGTTTGTGCACAGCCATCATCACATTAGAAAAAGTTACGCCTGTGATGATGCTGACTTTTTCTTTTTCAATTAATTTCTTGGCTAATTCAACGCCCAAGTCTGGCTTGAGTTGATCGTCCTCTTTCAGGACTTGAACGGTGCTGTTGCCCAGTTTTCCGCCTAAGTGATCGATGCCAAGCATGAAGGCATCGTATTGGTCTTGGCCAAGTGCGCCAGCGGGACCTGAGAGGGTCCCTAAAAAACCAATCTTCAAAGGTTGTTGTGCGTAGCTGCCCACACTGGTGAGCGCTACAACACATGCGAGGGAGAAAGACTTGATCGGTAGTTTCATCATGGAGACCTCTTTGTTCAAAGGAGAAAGCGAAATTAATTTTAATCTTGAAATAAATTATGGCATCAGGGTTTTCACGAAGTTTTGTCCACAAAGTTGATGCCAAGATGCCCAATCACGGCCCGCGTGGACCGTACCGCAGTGGGCGCAATTGCGTTCAGCCTCGGTTGTGTCATAGAAAGATGCAAAAGCTTTGGGCAGGTCTTCAACAATGCTTTGCAGTTGAAGCTCTCGGCGTGCGACCAAACCGCCACACTGCGCGCAATACCACTCAAATGCATCCATCACGCCAGCGGAACGGCTGCGCTCAATGACGGTACACAAACTACCGGCTTCAGGACGCTGGGGCGAATGGCGAACATAGGCAGGCAGTAAAAAAATATCGCCTTCGCGTAAATGCACACGTTCTAATTTTCCGCGGTCAGCAATCAGCAACGACGCGTTGCCTTTGAACTGGTGGAAATATTCTTCATAGGGGTCGACATGAAAGTCGGTACGTTGGTTGGGGCCGCCAACAACGGTGCAGATCAGATCTGAATTTTTCCAAATCTGCTGGTTGTTTACTGGAGGTTTTAGTAAATGCGCGTTAGCGTCCACCCAATCGTCCAGGTTTAGAGGTTGGCTGTAGTGGTCTGAGGCGGGAACGGAGGCTATTGAGGTCATTGGGAGTTACCTTTCAAAGAAACGCTGAAACCATTGCTTGACTTTGACTGTCAAAGCATAAAGGAAAAAACTTGTGCCTCGCGCGGGTGCATCACCTGATAGCGCCGCACTGAAACGGTTGAAAAACTGCTGGCTCAAGCTGCGTGCAGTAGCGTCCATAAAGCGGTTGCCAAGTTGGGCCAATTTGCCTGTCACTTCTGGCGTCGCTTGCCAATCTAAGCGGGTGCTGACGTGTTGGGTTTGTGGGTCTTCTATCGCCTGCAGTTGCACCAAGATGGTGGCTTTGCCTTCGCCCAAAGCCCCCGCTTGACCTGACACAACCAATCGGCAGCGCACCGGGGTTTGTGATGTTTGGGTGAGCTCAGGAAAGAGGGTGACTTGTGTTTCAAAGGTGGCAGCGATGGGCCCTAAGCCAATTTTGACGACAGCTTGGTAGTGTTCAGGTTGCGTCAGCGTCAAGGATGCACAACCTGGAATGCAAAGCTGAAGGACGGCAGGCTCCAGCAACTGCCGCCACACGTGAGCAGGTGATGCAGGTAACAGCTGACTGCCCTGAATGCGTGCTTGCGCCGGCATGGTCTCTGCACGAACGACAGGCGCGCGTGCTGGCATGGCGGCTGATTCGCCTGTCTCGGCAGCGACAGCGCGTCGACACAACACAGAGACCAGATGCGCCCGATACATTGCACTGGCATGGATATCGGTTTGAGCGGCTGCCGCATCAAAGTCTAGATTGTTCAATGTGCGCACATGCCATTGTGCTGATAGCGCAGATTCTGCAGCGGCCCAGCGCGTCACCCCCTGGCCTAAGCCTGTGATCGCTACGCGAACTTGGCCCTTCATCGATCGCGACACTGCGACACCGACCAAAGCAAATCGTGAAGCCGCTTGCTCGAATTTTAGATAACGGGCCCATGCCATGCGAGGGAACCGGACACCCAGTATCCATTCGCCGTCTTGCAATGCGGTGCTGAAAAGACTTTGAAAAAAATCATCCGCGCTGATTACACGTCGGTTTGTCACGATGTCCGCATTCACTGCTAAGACGCCGGCGGGCCAACACGCGGCAGGGTCGTTGTTGGCCAAGGCGCCACCGATGGTGCCGACGTTGCGGATTTGAGCGTCGGCGATGCCTCGGGCTAACGCGCCGAGCATGGGGAACTGAGACACGATCAATGGACTGTGGGCAATCTGCGCGTGTGTGCACATCGCGCCGACCCATAGTGCATCGTCATCAGGTCGAATGTCGTTCAAGTCAGGCACATCTTGCAGGTCAATAAAATGTGTGGGCATGCAAAGTCCAAGTCGCCATGCTGCTAACAAGCTTTGACCACCCGCCAGCAGTTGTGCCTCTGGCAACGACGTCAAGCACTCAGAGACCTCAGCGATCGACTGTGGGCGAAGGTAGGCGGCCGCGTTCATCAGTTGGCACGCCTCAACTGTTCAAGGCCCGTGCAGATGGCTTTGACGATGCCCTCATAACCCGTGCAGCGGCACAGGTTGCCAGACAAGGCCTCGCGCACCGCTTGGGGTGTCGCTGGCACACCCTCGTGCACCATGGCCAATGCGCGCATCACAAAACCGGGGGTGCAAAAGCCGCATTGCAAGGCGTGATGCTGGCTGAAGCATTGCTGCATGACATGCAATTCATGCGCGTTGGGTGCCACGCCCTCAATCGTCAAAACAGTTTGATTTGCGCACTGCAGTGCCAACCGGTTGCATGATTTGATAGCTTTGCCATCGACCAACACGGTGCAGGCCCCGCATTGCGCCGTGTCACACCCTTGGTGAGTTCCGGTGAGTTGGCATTGGTCGCGCAGCACATCGAGCAGCAGCGATGAAGGCACGACCTCGAGCGTGATGGCTCGATGGTTGAGGTGCAGCGTGAGGGCGGTGGTAGGCACGTAAATTATTTCAATTTCAGACCAGAACTTGCGAAGGCTATACGCGTGGCTTCGCGTTCTGCTTCGGTGAGCTGCAACAAAGGTCGGCGCACGGGCCCGCCATGTTGACCGAGTAGCTCTTGCCAATACTTGGCATGGGCTTGCGGTTTGCCTTGGGGCTTGGAATGTTTGATGGCGTCACGCACGGGGTTCATGCTGTCGCGCACGCGGCGGGCCTCGTCGAACTTGCCTGCAAAAGCCAGCTGGGTGTATTCGTTCATGCGTTGATCCGCGGCCGTCTGTAGCAAGAAGGGGGGCGTTGAGCAGAGGTAGAGCTTCCAACCCAACTCGATGATGTTTTCGAGCCAATCAGGTTCATCGGGGTTGCTTACATGAATTTTGTGGCCCACCATTTCGGTGAGGCGTTTGTACTTTTCGCGATCTGTGCTGTATTTGATGGCCACGACGTTGGGCAAGTCAGCGATGCGGGCGCAGAGCTCAGGGCTCATCACATAGCCACAGTCGGGGTGGTTCCACATGGCCAAACCGATGTCAATTTTTTCGGACAAGTAGCGGTAGTACTCGTAAATGGTTTCGTCTGTGTCTGCGCCAAAGTGCAGCACAGGGCTGTGCACGATCACATAGTCGGCGCCAATGTCTTGCGAATGTTTTGCCAGGTCGAGCACCACATCCAAGTTGGTGTCAGAGCAAGATGTGACGATGCCGCAATGACCTTTGCCGTTGCGGTTACCAGCTTCATTCGCCACTTCGACTGACAACTCCATCAGTCGTTTGCGCTCAGCCAAACTCATGGAGAAGAACTCGGCTTGTTTGCCTGCAATGAACAAACCACCTAAATTGAGTTCGTTGATCCAGTGGTTCAAGTTGTCACGGTATGCTTTTTCATCGAGTTTGAGTGATGTATCAAAAGGCGTGAGGTTGGCGGCCCACACCCCCACCATGTGTTCGCGGGCATATTCTTTGGCTTCTGATTTTTTGTATTTCATGATGCTTCCTTGGATTGATTGGTGTGCATGGCACGCCAGAGTTGTTCCGGCGTGAGTGGAAACTGAAGCGCGGGCTCGCCGATGGGTGATAAAGCATCGCGGGCTGCATTCATCAAGGCTGCGGGAATGCCAATACACCCCGCCTCCCCCACACCTTTGGCACCTAGTAAGTTGAGTGGGCTGGGTGTGTGCATCGAGAAGATCTCGATGTCGGGTATGTCGCTGGCACGGGGGATGGCGTAATCCATCAGCGAGCCGGTGACGAGTTGGCCTTGGTTGTCGTAAATGAGCTGTTCCATCAGGGCTTGGCCAAGTCCTTGTGCAGCGCCGCCAATGAGTTGGCCATGAGCCAATTGGGGCTGCACGACATGGCCCGCATCGTCGACCCACACCAAGCGCTCGATCGTGGGCTTGCCGGTGTCTGCATCCAGGCGCATGCGCAGCATCACGCAGCCATAGCTCCAAGCTTCCTTGGCGGTGAAGCGCTCCTCGACGGTGATGGGGTAGGGGGTACCGAGACGTTCTTGATCGCGCGCACGGGTGCATGCTTGAATGATCGCGCTGCCAGCAATGGCGGTGCTGCGACTGGCCAAGGCCCCGATGCCCATGGGGCAGGTTTGCGAATCACCCATCAGCACGTCGACCTGTTCCACATCACAAGCCAAGCTGTCTGCGGCAATGCGTGCATAGGTCGTGACGTGCCCTTGACCTTGGGCGGGTGAGCCACTGGCCACCGTGACGCGCCCATCGCCATGAAGCGTGACGCGGGCCGACTCC
>CAIODK010000191.1 GCA_903856995.1 uncultured Burkholderiales bacterium | reverse complement strand
CAATTGGCTTCTGGCTATGAAAACAGCTTGCAAGAAATGCAATTGCTCAGCTTGTTTGCAGACACGCTGCCTGGCGTTCGCAAAGCCATTGAAGCCCGCGACTATTCCAAAGCACTGCGCGACGTGATGATGCTCACCGACCGCGCCAACGAATATGTCAGCGAACGTGCGCCTTGGGACTTGTCAAAGCACGCAGACAAACAAGACGAGCTGCACACCGTGTGCTCCTTCAGCTTGGTCATGTTCAAGCTGCTCACACTCGCACTCAAGCCCATCCTGCCTGACACAGCGCAGAAGGTGGAACAGTTCTTCAACATTGCGCCACTCACTTGGGCCGATGCAGAAAACCTGCTCATCACACCCGAAGGCGAACAAGCTGCCAATCGCATCAGCCCCGCCGCCATGATGGGCGGCCACACCATCAACGCTTACCAACACCTCATGCAACGCGTCACCCCCGAACAACTCGAAGCCTTGTTTGAGCCACCAGCCGTGGTGGAAGAAAAAGTCACCCCAGGCGGCGAAGAGATCGCCCCCACCATCAGCATCGATGACTTTGCGAAGGTAGATTTGCGCATTGCCGAAATCGTCAACTGCGAAGCGGTGGAAGGCTCCACCAAACTGCTGCGCCTCACGCTCGATGTGGGCGAAGGTAAAACGCGCAATGTGTTCAGCGGCGTGGCCAGCATGTACAAGCCCGAAGACCTCAAGGGCAAGCTCACCGTGATGGTGGCCAACTTGGCCCCACGCAAGATGAAGTTTGGTGTGTCTGAAGGCATGGTGCTTGCCGCCAGCCACACAGACGACAAAACCGATGCCGGCATTTACGTGCTGCACCCTTGGCCCGGCGCTAAACCAGGCATGCGCATTCACTGACACTCGGCATGTTCCCACTCATCCACGGCTGGACCAGCACCACACGGTCAACCCAAACCAACATCAAGTTGGGCGGTGTGCTTTGCTTTGTCGCAGGTGCAGCCAATGCAGGTGGATTTTTAGCGGTAGGCCGTTACACCTCACACATGACAGGCGTGATGTCATCGGTGGCCGATGATTTGGTACTAGGTCATTTTGATTTAGTGGCCACTGGCTTGGGCAGCTTGATAGCCTTTGTCACGGGAGCGATGTGCACAGCCGTGCTTGTGAATTGGGGGCAGCGCCGTCAACTCGCAAGCGCATACAGCTTGCCATTGGTCTTGGAGTCTTTGGCGCTGCTGGTGTTTGGTTTGTTTGGGGCAGCCATCAGCAGTTTTGCCAGCGTTTTTCTGCCTCTTACCGTCATGTTGCTGTGCTTCATGATGGGTTTGCAAAATGCAGTGATTACCAAAATTTCCCACGCAGAAATTCGCACGACGCACATCACAGGCTTGGTGACTGATCTGGGCATTGAATTGGGCAAACTGCTGTATGTGAACCGCAGCAAAACCACAACCCAGGGCCAGCCGAATGTAAGGGCCAACCGTCAACGCTTGCGCTTGCAAGCATTACTGATCACTTGTTTTTTTTGCGGTGGATTGGTAGGCGCTTTGGGCTTTAAAGGCTGGGGCTACATCACCACGTTGCCGCTGGCGTTGTTGCTTTGGACTTTGGCATTGCGCCCCATCATTGACGACGTAAAGGTTGCTTGGCAGCGATGAGCTTATCTTTCTCTTCTTTCTTTCGCCCGCGTTTGGCCGACGCTTTGAAAGGCTACACCCGTCAGCGTTTTTACCAAGATGTAGGCGCAGGCATCACCGTGGGCGTGGTGGCTTTGCCGCTGGCCATGGCATTTGCTATTGCATCGGGGCTCAAGCCTGAAGCGGGTTTATTCACCGCCATCATTGCAGGCTTTTTGATTTCCGCTTTGGGTGGCAGCCGTGTGCAAATTGGCGGGCCAGCTGGCGCGTTCATCGTCATCGTCTATGGCATCTTGGAGCGCTACGGTTTGGCCAACCTCATCATCGCCACCGCCATGTCAGGCGTGATGCTGTTTGCCATGGGCTTGCTGCGCTTGGGCACTTTGATTCGTTTCATTCCTGTGGCCGTGGTGATTGGTTTTACCAACGGTATTGCGGTCCTCATCATGGTGTCGCAGCTCAAGGACTTTTTTGGCCTGCAAGTCAAATCCATGCCGGCTGATTTCTTTGGCATCTTGCGCACGCTGAGCGACAGTTTTGGCACGCTTAACCCCGAAGCTGTGGGCTTGGCAGTGGTGTGTTTGGCCGTGTTGGCGTTTTGGCAGCTGGCATTACCCCGCTTGACCAACGCGATGCCCAGCACCAAAAACTTCGCCACCATCCCTGGCTCCATCGTGGTGTTGGTGGTCGCAACAGTCGCCGCTCAATCCATGGGTCTTGAGGTGGAAACCATCGCCTCACGCTTTGGCAGCATTCCTAGCAGCTTGCCTGCGTTTGCGTGGCCCGACTTCAGCTGGGACACCGCCAAGTTCTTGCTCATCCCCGCCACCACACTGGCGTTGCTGGGCTCGATTGAATCGCTCTTGTGCGCCCGGATAGCCGACCAAATGATGGCCAACAGCCCCTACGGCGACCGCCACGACGCCAACCAAGAGCTGATGGCCCAAGGCATTGCCAACCTCGTCTCCCCCTTCTTCGGCGGCATGCCAGCCACGGGGACGATCGCCCGCACCGTCACCAACGTCAAAAGCGGTGGCACAAGCCCCATCGCAGGCATCGTGCATGCGCTCACGTTGCTCGTGGTCATGCTCATCGCTGCGCCGTTGGCGGGCGATGTTCCGCTGCCCGCGCTGTCTGCCATTTTGATGTTCGTGGCGTGGAACATGGGCGAGTGGCAAGAGTTCGTGCACTTGCGCCAGTTCCGTTTGCCCTACCGTGCCACCTTGTTGTCCGTGTTCTTGCTCACCGTCATCGTCGACCTGACCGTGGCCGTGGAAGTGGGCCTGATTGCCGCTTGCCTGACCTTCATCTACCGTATCTCCAGCCTCAGCCGCGCTGAGCAGGTGCAAGCCGACAGCCACCCTGAGTTGGCGGGCCACGAACCCCAAGTGCAAGCGCACCGTTTGTACGGCGCATTGTTCTTTGGTGCGGTCAAGCTGGTGGAGGCCATTGAACAGCAACTACCCACCCAAGCCGTGGTGCTGGATCTGAAAAACCTCATTTATGTGGACTCATCTGGCGCAGATGCCCTGCTGGCCTTGGCCCGCACCTGTCACAAGAACCACGTGCGTCTGATCGTTTGCGGCTTGACCCACCAGCCCCTCGACATGTCGCAACGCAGCGGCTTGCTGCACGCCTTACCTGACACAGACCTTGTGCCCGATTTGAGCCATGGTTTGGCCTTGGCCCTCGGTCGTTAAAATCTACGCAATCTTTTAGGAATCCTCATATGTCGATTTTTCAGCGCGACCACTACACCTCCGAAGCCACTCAGTTCATCGAGTCGCTGAAGGCCAAGAAGCCCACGCTCGAAAAAGAACAACGCGATGGCCGCGCTTTGTTGTGGGACAAGCAAGTCAACCGCGATACCCAACAAGACATCGAAGCTGGCCGCGTGGCGCAAAAGCCCTACGTCTACCAAACGAATGCCTAAGGCCTGCGCCTAAGTCCCGTGCATCCTGCTGATATCACGCCGCCTGAAGAGGCCTCCCTCACCTCGGTCATGCCCGAGGTGGTTGACCACGTGGCCGTGGCCCGTCTGTACGGCGAGCCGCTGTTTGCTTTGCCGCAGGATTTGTACATCCCGCCAGACGCGCTGGAGGTTTTCCTCGAGGCATTCCAAGGCCCCTTGGACTTGCTGCTGTACCTCATCCGCAAGCAAAACTTCAACATCCTCGACATTCCCATGGCTGCGCTCACGCGCCAGTACCTGAGCTATGTGGACGAGATCCGAACCCGCAACCTAGAGCTGGCCGCTGAATACCTGCTGATGGCCGCCATGCTGATTGAAATCAAATCACGCATGCTGCTGCCGCCCAAAAAGGTGGCAGAAGGCCAAGAACCGGAAGACCCACGCGCCGAGCTGGTACGCCGCCTGCTCGAATACGAGCAAATGAAACTGGCTGCCGCCAAGCTCAACGAAGTGCCACAGTTTGGGCGCGACTTTTTGCGCGCGCAAGTGTTCATCGAGCAATCGCTGCAACCTCGCTTCCCCGATGTGCATGTGGTCGAGCTACAACAGGCTTGGACCGATATCTTGAAACGAGCCAAGCTGGTGCAACACCACAAAATTTCGCGCGAAGAGCTTTCAGTGCGCGAGCACATGAGCATCGTGCTGCGCCGCTTGCAAGGCCAACGTTTCGTCGAATTCGAAAAATTGTTCGAAGCCGAAAAAGGCGTGCCCGTGTTGGTGGTGACCTTCATCGCCCTGCTCGAATTGGCCAAAGAAACGCTGATCGAAATCACGCAGGCAGAGGCTTTCGCGCCTATTTATGTACGCCTCGCGTACACACCCACCTAAACTCCAAACCCTTTGGGCAACACAGGACTGGCGCTTTGCCACACCGTTCTATGAGCAACACCAACGCTTCGCCGTACGGCACTTTGCCCCCTGCCTCGCCTGTCGCAGCCCGCAAGCCCATCAGCCTGCCCCGCTTGAACGAGCTGCGCGCACGCGGTGAAAAGATCACCATGCTCACCGCCTACGATGCCACCTTCGCCGCCGTAGCCGATGCCGCTGGGGTGGAGTGCATTTTGGTGGGCGATTCGTTGGGCATGGTCTGCCAAGGCCTCGCCAGCACCGTGGGCGTGACGCTAGACACCATGCGCTACCACGTCGAAAGCGTCGTGCGTGGCCTACAGCGGGTGCAAGGTACCGCTTGGATCATTGGCGATTTGCCTTTTGGCAGCTACCACGAGTCCAAAGAACAAGCCCTGCGCAGCGCCAGCGTGTTGATGCAGGCGGGCGCGCACATGGTCAAGCTCGAGGGTGGTGGTTGGACCACCGACGTGGTGCACTTTTTGGTCGAACGTGGCATACCGGTCTGCGCGCATTTGGGCCTCACCCCGCAAACCGTCCATGCCTTGGGCGGCTACCGAGTGCAAGGCCGCGGCGACTCAGCTAACAAACTGCGCCAAGAAGCGATGGCCCTACAAGATGCAGGCGCGTCCATGCTGGTCCTCGAAATGGTGCCCGAGTCTTTGTCGACCACCCTCACGCAAGAGCTGCCGCGCTGCCACACCATCGGCATTGGCGCAGGCAACGGCACAGCCGGCCAAGTGCTGGTGATGCACGACATGCTGGGCATCAACCTCGGCAAAAACCCCAAATTCGTACGCAACTTCATGCTGGACCAAACCAGCGTGCAAGCTGCCATGGCCGCCTATGTGGCCGCTGTGAAAGACGGCAGCTTCCCCGTCAATGCCGAACACGCTTGGTAATTACAGATGCAAATCGTTCACTCCCTTGCAGACCTGCGCCGTACCCTAAAGCCAGCCGCCCTGCGGGCCTTTGTGCCCACCATGGGAAACCTGCACCAAGGCCACCTTGAGCTGATGCAAATGGCTCGCCAAGAGGTGGATAAGCGTGCAGATGAAAACAAGCGCCATGGTGGCGGCATGACTGTGGCCAGCATCTTCGTCAACCGCCTGCAATTTGGCCCCAACGAAGACTTTGACACCTACCCCCGCACCTTTGAGCGCGACTGCGAACAGCTCCAAGCCAACGGCTGCGACGTGGTGTTTGCCCCAACGGAACAAGACCTCTACCCCGAGCCCCAAGTGTTCAAGGTGCATCCGCCAGCCGAGCTGGCCGACATCTTGGAAGGGGCGTTTCGCCACGGCTTCTTTGTCGGCGTGAGCACCGTGGTGCACAAGCTCTTCAACATCGTGCAGCCCGACATCGCCGTGTTTGGCAAGAAGGACTACCAACAACTCATGGTCATCCGCCGCATGGTGCAGCAAATGGCCTTGCCCATCGAGATCATCGGCGGCGAAACCCGCCGCGCAGACACCGGCTTGGCCCTGAGCTCGCGCAACGGCTACCTGAGCGCCGAAGAACGCGCCGAAGCTGTGCAACTCTCTATCGCGTTGAAGGGCTTGGCTGCAGCTGCCCGTGCGGGCAATGCCGCTGGCCTGCTGGATGTGGCGGCTGCTGAAGCCGCGGCGATGGCAGCCCTGCGCCAACGCGGCTGGGCGCCTGACTACATCACCCTGCGCCGCCAGCATGACCTGTCGCCCGTGACCGGCCCCTGCGCTGAGCCGCTGGTGGTGTTGGGTGCGGCTAAGTTGGGGAAGACGCGGTTGATTGATAACCTCGAAGTTTGAGGTTTTTCTTCACCTTCTCCGACTGAATTACGTTCGCAAAGATGCAACGCCAAGGTCATCTAGTTGCGCCAGAAGTTTTCACACCACCCTTTTAGCCGCAGTCTCAGCAAAAAAATCAGAACCGAAACCCAACAGCCACCCGCGTGATGTTGGCATCTGTGAAATTGGCTTTTTGGTCATACGCCATGCGCACAAAGTAGTTGCGCACATCCACCGTCACGACCAAACCATTGCCTTTGACCTGTGGCTCGCCCACATCGCTTGCGCCTGTGCGCTCAAACGCATCCACCGTTAGGCCTATGGCATTCGGCAAGGTACCGCGCCAAACCAAATGCGTCACGCGCTGGCCGGTTTTCAGGCGATCATCAAAAATCTGAAAAAGCGAAATTTGCCCCAGTTGGCTCTGCGAATATGTACCGCCCCACAGCACCGAGTCATTCGGGTCAAAGTTCAGATTGACGTACGGCTTGGTATTGGTCCGCCCCCAACCCAGCAAGGGCGACAAGCCATCGACGTTGTCTTGCTTGCCATCCCACGTCAAACTGCCGCCTACAAAACCACCGCTGGCGACCTGTAAAGAGGTGACCAACTGGCCATAAGAAGCTAGGCTTGTGGCGCGCTCAATGCCGGCACGGGACTGCGTGAAGTCGCTTTGATCTTGGTAATAGCCCAACCAAAACTTGGTGTCTTTGGTATTGCCACGCAGGTTGAAATCTGTCGCCGTTGTTTTGGTGATGGAATCGCGGTAACTGCCCAGCGTGGCCTTCCAAGCAACGGCTTGGTCAGGTTTCAAAGGATCCATCGGGTCTACGTTGGCGCGGTCTTGAATGGCGTACGTGGCTGGCGTGACGAGCAAGCCCACCAACATCATCAAAGCGGCACAACGATGATCAGTTCTCACCCTTGGCCCCACGCCCCATCAACACAGCCACGGCTTGCACGGGCGTCATTTGCCCATCCAGCAAGGCCACGACGGCTTGCGCAATCGGCATGTCCACGCCGAGGTGCTGCGCACGTTGCACCACCGTGCGAGCGCAGTACACGCCTTCGGCCACATGACCGAGTGAATCGACCGCTTGTTGCAGCGTCATGCCTTGGGCCAAGGCGAGGCCGACTCTGCGGTTACGGCTTAGGTCGCCAGTGGCGGTGAGCACCAAGTCGCCCAAGCCAGACAGACCCATGAAGGTTTCGGTTTTTGCGCCCAGCGCCAAGCCTAGGCGGTTCATTTCGGCCAAGCCTCGGGTGATCAGTGCGGCACGGGCGTTCAGGCCGAGTTGCAAACCATCGCACAAGCCGGTGGCGATGGCCAGCACATTTTTCACCGCGCCGCCCACCTCGACACCCACGATGTCGTCGTTGGCATACACGCGCAGGCTGTTGTTGTGAAAGGCTTGCACCATGGCGTCACGCGCAGCCGCATCGTCGCTGGCGGCCACCAAGGCGGTGGGCATGCCGCGCGCCACTTCTTGCGCAAAGCTCGGGCCGCTAAGAGCACCACCACGCAAAGCGGGGGCGACTTGGGCACGCACTTCGTGGGCCATCAAGCCATCGCCGTTCAAAGCCGCTTCAAAGCCTTTGCAAAGCCACGCCACAGGCACTTGACTGCCCAAAATGGGAGCCAACTGCGTGAGCATGCCGCGCAAACCGCTCATGGGTGAGCCAATGACCACCAAATCTTGCTCGGCCAACCAAGCCCCGAGAGGCGATGAGGACACGTGCAAACCGTCGGTGAAAGGCAAGTCAGGCAAGTAGCGCGTGTTCACACGCTCGGCTTGCATGGCTTGGGCTTGGGCGGCATCTCGCGCCCACAGCGTCACGGTGTGGTGTGCGCCAGCGTTGATCGCCAGCGCCGTGCCCCACGCGCCTGCACCTAAAACGGCAATTTTCATCGCGACGGCCTAAGCCTGCGCTTATTGCGCAGCAGCTTGTTGCTGCTCGTACATGGCTTGGAAGTTGATTTCAGCCAAGTGCACAGGGGGGAAGCCCGCGCGTTGGATCACATCAGCCACGTTGCCGCGCAGGTAGGGGTAAATGATTTGTGGACAAGCGATGCCGATGACGGGACCCATTTGGTCTTCCGGCAAATTGCGCGCTTCAAAGATACCGGCTTGCTTGGCTTCCACCAAGAACACCACTTTGTCTTCAATCTTGGTGGTTACCGTGGCGGTCACGGTCACTTCGACAATGCCTTCAGCAATTTGTTCCATGCCCACAGCCAGCTGAATGTCCACCGAGGGTTGCTCGGTGCTGGTCAAGATAGCGGGGGAGTTGGGTTGCTCCAACGACAGGTCTTTCAAGTAGACGCGTTGAATTTGGAACACGGGGGTTGCTTGTTGCTCTTCTGACATGGGGGTTTCCTAAAACAAAAAAATACCCGCTCCGGTAACACCGAAGCGGGTGGCAAATCGGGATGGCTGAATTATGTCAGCTCAAACCTTCAAAAGTGGCAGTAAGCCGCCTTGGCTGTCGAGGGCCACAAGATCATCGCAACCGCCCACATGGGTATTGCCAATAAAGATTTGCGGCACCGTACGGCGGCCGGTGATCTGCATCATGTGCGCGCGGGCCTCGGGGTCGGTGTCGATGCGCACTTCTTCAATGTGGGCCACGCCCTTGGATGTCAGCAGTTGCTTGGCGCGGATGCAGTAAGGGCAAACTGCGGTGGTGTACATCTTGACAACTTGCATGGCGTTCTTTCTCAGTTGATTAGGCTTTGGCAACCGGAAGATTAGCGTCTTTCCAAGCTTTCAGTCCGCCGTGCAAGGAATGGACCTTCTCGTAACCCAGCTTTTGGGCCATGGCTTGTGCGCGCTTAGAGCGTGCGCCAGCCGCACACACCAAGATCAGGGGGGTGCTTTTGTTTTTCACTGCTTTGTCCAAACGGGCTTCCAGTTCGTCCAACGGCACGTTCAAAGCGCCTTTGATGTGCGACTCAGCAAACTCTGTGGCGCTGCAAACGTCAATCACCACACCTTTTTCGCGGTTCATGCATTGCACGGCTTCAGCAGGCGAAATACCGGTGGCCGTTGCACCCTGCACCACGGGCAGCAGTAAGAAAAATCCGCTGCTCAAAGCCACAGCAATCAACATCCAGTTATCGAGAATAAATTTCACAGGGAATCCAGTTCAGGGGGGTTAAAAGTATCGCGTCAGTGCAGCATTCTAAAATCAAGGCCAACTCTTCACTGACTTTGTTTCACACACCATGTACAAGCTTGTTTTAATCCGCCACGGCGAATCCACCTGGAACCTTGAAAACCGCTTCACCGGCTGGACCGATGTTGACCTCACCCCCACCGGCATCGAGCAAGCCAAGAACGCTGGCAAGCTGCTCAAAGCTGAAGGCTATGAGTTCGATGTGGCCTACACCAGCGTCTTGAAGCGCGCCATTCGCACCCTGTACCTCGCTTTGGACGAGATGGACTGCACCTGGCTGCCCGTGGTCAAAAGCTGGCGTCTGAACGAGCGCCACTACGGCGGCTTGCAAGGCCTGAACAAAGCCGACATGGCCAAGCAGTACGGCGACGACCAAGTGCTCATCTGGCGCCGCAGCTACGACACACCCCCGCCTGAACTCGAAGCGACTGACCCCCGCAGCGAACGCGGCGACCCCCGCTACGCCAAGCTCGATCCCGCGCAAGTGCCGCTGACCGAGTGTCTCAAAGACACGGTGGCCCGCGTCATGCCGTTCTGGAACGAGTCCATGGCCCCTGCCATCAAGGCTGGCAAACGCATCGTGGTGGCGGCACACGGCAACTCGATCCGCGCTTTGGTGAAGTATTTAGACGGTATCTCCGACCAAGACATCGTGGGTTTGAATATTCCCAATGGCATCCCACTTGTGTATGAATTGGACGAGAACCTCAAACCCATCCGCCACTACTACTTGGGCGACGCTGAGGCAGCCGCCAAAGCCGCTGCGGCAGTAGCCACACAAGGCAAAGCCTAATCGTCGGACTTACAGCGCGCCTTCAGGGCGCGTTGTATATTGAGTACTTATTTAAATTCGTCACATTCAAGGGCAACATGAGTCAAAAACTCAAGATCGCAGGCTGGATCGCCATCGGCGCTTTGACCGGTGCATTGACCACCGTCTCGCTACAAACCGCAGCACGCGCCAACATGGCGCCGCTGCCGCTTGAAGAGTTGCAGCAACTTGCCGCTGTTTTCAGCATGGTCAAGAGCGACTACGTGGAGCCCGTGGACGAGAAAAAGCTCATCAGCGATGCCATCACTGGCATGGTCGCTAGCCTCGACCCGCACTCGCAGTACTACGACAAAAAGACCTTCAAAGAGTTCCGCGAAGGAACCACGGGCCGCTTTGTGGGCGTCGGCATTGAGATCACCCAAGAAGAGGGTCTGATCAAAATCGTATCTCCCATTGAGGGTTCCCCCGCCTTCCGCGCAGGCATGAAGTCGGGCGACTTGATCACCAAGATTGACGACACCGCTGTCAAAGGTCTGTCCCTCAACGAAGCCGTCAAGCGCATGCGTGGCGAACCCGGCACCAAGGTGATGCTGACCATCTACCGCAAAGATGAAAACCGCACCTTCCCCGTCAACATCGTGCGCGAAGAAATCAAAACCCAAAGCGTCAAAGGCAAAGTGATCGAACCCGGCTTTGGCTGGATCCGTCTGAGCCAGTTCCAAGACCGCTCGGTGGACGACTTCACCAAGAAACTCGAAGAAATCTACAAACAAGAACCCAAGCTCAAAGGCTTGGTACTCGACCTGCGCAACGACCCCGGTGGTTTGTTGGACGCGGCCGTGGCTGTGTCTGCCGTGTTCTTGCCCGAGAACATCGCCGTGGTGTCCACCAACGGTCAATTGGCTGAGAGCAAGTTTGTCTACAAAGCCTCGCCTGAGTTTTACCGTCGCGGCAATGGCAATGACCCCATTGCCCGCCTGCACCAAAACACCAAAGGCATTTACCGCACCGTCCCGCTGATCGTGTTGGTGAACGAAGGTTCGGCTTCGGCCAGCGAAATCGTGGCTGGCGCTTTGCAAGACCACAAGCGTGCCACCATCATGGGCAGTCAAACTTTTGGCAAAGGCTCGGTACAAACGGTACGCCAGCTCGGGCCAGACACCGCGTTGAAGATCACCACCGCCCGTTACTACACGCCAAGCGGGCGCTCCATCCAAGCCAAAGGCATCGTGCCTGACGTGTTGTTGGACGACACCGCCGAGGGCAGTCCCTTCGCGATTTTGCGCATGCGTGAATCCGACCTCGACAAGCACTTAGAAAGTGGCCAAGGCAACGTAGCCATCGACAAAGCTCAAGACAAAGAGCGCGAAAAAGCCCGCGAAGAAGCCATGAAACGTTTGGAAGAAGAGTCCAAAAAACCCAACAGCGAGCGTCGCCCGCCCGAGTTTGGTAGCGACAAAGACTTCCAACTCGATCAAGCCGTCAAGCGCCTCAAAGGTCAGCCCGTGTTAGCCAGCAAGACGCAAACCGAGCGCCCTGTCGAGAAAAAAGAGAAGTAACCCCAAGCTGAGCCTGCGGTGAACGACGACCAACTGCTGCGCTACTCGCGCCACATCCTGCTCGACGATGTGGGCATCGAAGGCCAGCAGCGCTTGGTTGACAGCCATGTGCTGATCGTCGGCGCGGGTGGCTTGGGCTCTCCGGTGGCGCTGTACCTGGCCGCCAGCGGCGTAGGCCACATCTCAATAGCCGACCACGACGTGGTTGACCTCACCAACCTGCAACGCCAAATCTCGCACACCACCGCGCGCGTGGGCCAACCCAAAGTGGCATCGGCCTCGCAAGCCATGCTGGCGTTGAACCCCGATGTACGCGTGACCGCGCTGGCCCACAAGCTAGACGCGGCCCAGCTCGACCTGCTGGTGCCCACCGTGCAGGTGGTGGTGGACTGCTGCGACAACTTCCCCACCCGCCACGCCGTCAACGCCGCGTGCGTGAAGCACCAAGTGCCGCTGGTATCGGGCGCGGCCATTCGCATGGATGGCCAGCTCGCGGTGTACGACCCGCGCGACAGCAAATCGCCCTGCTACGCCTGCATATTCCCACCCGACCACGCGCCTGAAGCAGTGCTGTGCGCCACCATGGGCGTGCTCGCGCCGCTGGTGGGTGTGATTGGCACCATGCAAGCCATGGAGACAGTCAAACTGCTGACAGGCATTGGCTCGCGTCTGACGGGCCGCCTGCAAATGCTCGACGGCCGTGACATGGCGTGGAACGAAGTGCGCTTGCAACGCAACGCTAATTGCCCAGTGTGTGGCACGACCCATACCGCTTCCTAAACCACCTCGGCTGTAGCGCACGCCCATCGGCAAACAAACCTAGGTGCTGGCTTTGCGCCTGCAGTTGCAGCGAGCCATACGGGCCGGCATGGTGCTGGTAGCTGTAAGACCACGCGTAGCCCTGCCCAACCATCCATGCGCCCACATCGTTGCCTTGGCGCAAGAGTTGCGCCAACAAGCGGCCATAGATGTCACGCGTGCGGCCCTTCACCTCGACCACTTGGCCTTGCAGCACCGCGTGCAACGCGGCGCGGGCTTGTGGCCCCCACGGTTGGCAAATTTCGGGGGCGTCTATGCCCTGCAAGCGCACCTTGTAGGCCTCGCCACCATGTAGCGGCTGTACCCACACGGTGTCGCCATCGCTCACGTACGTCACCACGCCCAGCCATGCGTGCGCGGGCACTGCGGCGCACAGGCACACCACACACGCAGCGACAAACGCACGAACCCAACACACCATCGCCCATCCCCCCTACCAAAACTGCATTGTCCAAACCACCAGCCAGGGCGTGGGTAACCAGCCGTTACGATTAGCGCATGCACTTTGCAAAGCCATGGCTCCCCTTTCTCAGCTGGCCTAAGCCAACACCTCAACTTCTCAAAAGCGAGGCCTTCGCGGGCTTGAGCGTGGGCCTGATGGTCATTCCGCAGGGCGTGGCGTATGCGGCGTTGGCGGGCATGCCGCTGATCACTGGCATTTATGCGTCGTTGTTGCCGGCGTTGGTGGCGGTTCTGTTCAGTGCGTCGCAGCGTTTGTCGGTGGGGCCGACGGCGCTCACAGCTATTTTGGTGTCGGCCTCGCTCTACGGCATGGCCACGCCTGGGAGTGCCGCGTGGGTCAACCTCACCGTGTGGCTGTCGCTCATGACGGGCTTGCTGCAAGTGGTGCTGGGCT
>CAIODK010000190.1 GCA_903856995.1 uncultured Burkholderiales bacterium | reverse complement strand
GCTGCTTGATGACCCTTCCAACCCATGAAACAGGATGAGCAAGGGCTTGTCTAGCTCTTTGTGTGGCTCTTGGTATGGCTCTTGAACTAGCCAATCGATGTCGACGAAGTCACCGTCTGGCGTATCCCAACGCTCACGTGACCATCTGGGGGCTCGCTCACCATGTCTTGGTGCTAGCTTCGCGGCGTAAATTGTTTGTGCGTTACCGCCCGGCAACCACCAAGGCGCACGGTAGTTCCAGATCAATGCAAAACCTGCGGGGCTTCGTGTGTCTCGGTATGGCTTGTGGCGGATCCAGGACTGGCGTGATGCGCCACCATCCGCCACCCTTGCGGGGTGCGCTGATAGACGTTGGTAGCGACCACCACGGCTTCTTGTGTGCCGTCGGTGGTGAGTAAGGCAATGCGCTCTTGCACGTTGTGCATGGCGCTGGTCAATGACTCAACTTTGCAGACATGCTCGGGTCTGGCCGCGATAGTGCCGTTGGCAAACATAGCCTCAAATGCAGCGCGTATGCTGGCATTGCCAATTAGCCGAGGGCCGCCTGGATGTACGCACACGATGTCATCTTCATCGGCCCAGCAGGCCATGAGTTTTTCGATATCACCGGTTTGTAATGCCTCGTAGAACTGCGCCTCAATATGATCGGCACTGCCCCCGACTGTGGCTGCTAGAAGTTTGGCTTTAGACATGGGCTAAATTGTCCACTTTTTTCGAACAATAAAAAAGCCCCAGTCGCGAGACGGGGGCTTTTGAATGCGAATGCGCAACCGAATTATCTGTGTGCGCGAAAGCGACGCAAGGCCGACAACTCAGCCGCCAAGATGGTGAGCTCTGCGCGAGCACGAGCCATATCGACGTCTGTTTTAGCGTTCTTGATAGCTTCTTCAGCCGCGAGTTTGGCAGCGTTTGCTTTTTCTTCGTCCATGTCTTTGCCGCGAACCGCGGTGTCTGACATGACCGTGACGCAATCAGGTTGCACTTCAAGAATGCCACCTGCAACGAACACAAACTCTTCACCACCATCAGCCAACTGAATGCGCACCGAACCGGGACGGATGCGTGAAATCAGCGGCGTGTGGCGCGGATAAATACCGAGCTCGCCCGCCTCGCCTGGCAAAGCCACAAAAGTGGCTTCGCCGGAGAAGATGGACTCTTCTGCGCTGACGACATCTACGTGGATGGTTCTCATAGGATCTCTCAGATCTTTTTAGCTTTTTCGAACGCTTCGTCGATGGTACCGACCATGTAGAAGGCTTGCTCGGGCAAGTGGTCACACTCGCCGTTCACAATCATCTTGAAACCACGGATGGTTTCAGCCAAGGTCACGTATTTACCGGGTGAACCAGTGAACACTTCAGCGACGTGGAACGGTTGTGACAAGAAGCGTTGGATCTTACGAGCGCGGGCCACAGCCAGCTTGTCGTCGGGAGCCAATTCGTCCATGCCCAGAATCGCAATGATGTCACGCAATTCTTTGTAACGCTGCAAAGTACCTTGCACAGCGCGAGCTGTGGCGTAATGCTCTTCACCCACGACCAAAGGATCCAACTGACGGCTGGTGGAATCCAAAGGATCCACAGCTGGGTAGATGCCCAAAGAAGCGATGTCACGGCTCAACACAACGGTGGAGTCCAAGTGAGCAAAAGTAGTCGCTGGAGAAGGATCGGTCAAGTCATCGGCAGGCACGTAAACGGCTTGGATGGAAGTGATAGAACCCACTTTGGTCGACGTAATACGCTCTTGCAAACGGCCCATTTCTTCAGCCAATGTAGGTTGATAACCCACAGCTGAAGGCATACGACCCAACAAGGCAGACACTTCAGTACCGGCCAAGGTGTAGCGATAGATGTTGTCCACAAAGAACAAAACGTCTTTACCTTCGTCACGGAATGATTCAGCGATGGTTAAACCTGTCAAGGCGACGCGCAAACGGTTGCCAGGAGGCTCGTTCATCTGACCGTAGACCATGGCAACTTTAGACTCGTTCAAGTCTTTCAAGTTCACCACGCCTGAGTCGGCCATCTCGTGATAGAAGTCGTTACCTTCACGAGTACGTTCACCCACACCAGCGAACACGGACAAGCCGCTGTGCGCCTTGGCGATGTTGTTGATGAGTTCCATCATGTTCACTGTTTTGCCCACACCGGCGCCACCGAACAAGCCGACCTTACCGCCTTTGGCGAAAGGACAGACCAAGTCGATCACCTTGATGCCGGTCTCGAGCAATTCTTGCGAAGGGCTGAGTTCGTCATAGGCTGGGGCCTTGCGGTGAATCGTGGCTGTTTGTGTTTGATCGACAGGACCACGTTCGTCGATGGGGTTACCCAACACGTCCATGATGCGGCCGAGTGTGGCTTTGCCCACTGGAACGGTAATGCCCGCGCCAGTGTTAGTCACCATCAAACCACGACGCAAACCGTCAGAGGTTCCCAGCGCAATGGTACGGACGATGCCGTCACCCAGCAGCTGTTGCACTTCAAGCGTCAGGGCAGTGCCCTCAAGCTTGAGCGCGTCGTAGACCTTGGGCATTTGGTCGCGCGGGAACTCGACGTCCACCACAGCGCCAATACATTGAACAATCTTGCCTTGGGCATGAGCCATTTTTTGCTCCAAAAATTAAAATCAGACAGCAGCCGCACCGGCAACGATTTCCGAAAGTTCTTTCGTAATCGCAGCTTGACGCGTCTTGTTGTAAACCAGTTTGAGTTCGTTGATCACGTTCCCAGCGTTGTCGGTCGCGGACTTCATCGCAACCATACGGGCCGATTGCTCGGACGCCATACTTTCAGCCACGGCTTGATACACCATAGCTTCTACGTAGCGGAGCAAGAGCTCGTCGATCACGACTTGCGCATCCGGTTCGTAGATATAGTCCCAAGTGCTGTGCACTTCGTGCGTTTTGAGCACTTCGGCCGACAAAGGCAGAAGTTGCTCAACCACAGACTCTTGCTTCATGGTGTTGATGAAACGTGTGTAGCACAGGTTGACCGAATTGATCTCACCGTTCACATACGCATCGAGCAACACCTTGACGGGGCCAATCAACTTATCGAGGTGCGGTGTGTCGCCGAGTTGTGTCGCATGCGCCACAACTTCAACACCCGAACGTCCCAAAAAGCCTAAACCCTTGTTACCGATTGCCACAGCTTTCGCTTTGTGGCCAGCGGCTTGCAAGTCGCGCAGGGCGAAGGAGACCATACGCAAAATGTTGGTATTGAGTCCACCGCACAAGCCTTTGTCCGTGGTCACCACGATAAAGCCTTGATCCTTAGCGCCGTTGATCTCCATAAAGGGATGAACGTACTCAGGATTGGCCTTGCCGAGGTTAGCCGCGACATGACGAATCTTCTCGCTGTAAGGGCGAGCCGCACGCATGCGTTCTTGCGCCTTACGCATTTTTGACGCGGCCACCATTTCCATGGCCTTTGTGATCTTCTTGGTGTTTTCCACCGATTTGATCTTGCCGCGTATTTCCTTACCTGCTGCCATTTGAGGCTCCTTGTGTCAGGTAGGAATTAAGCGAAGGTTTTCTTGAACGCGGCCATAGCAGCGGTCAGTTCAGCCTCAGCATCTTTGTCCATGGCTTTGTCGGCTTCGAGCTTGGCCAACAAGGCGGCGTGCTTATCTTTGAGGTAAGCATGCATTTCATTTTCAAAGTGCAGCACTTGTTTGACTTCGATGTCATCCATGTAGCCTTTGTTCACAGCGAACAGCGTAGAAGCCATGATGCTGATGGACTGTGGGCTGTACTGAGCTTGCTTGAGCAATTCAGTCACGCGAGCACCGCGGTCGAGCTGTTTACGCGTGGCTTCGTCGAGGTCAGATGCGAACTGAGCAAAAGCGGCCAATTCACGGTACTGAGCCAAGTCGGTACGGATACCACCGGACAAGTTCTTGATCAACTTAGTCTGCGCAGCACCACCCACGCGAGACACCGAGATACCGGCGTTAATCGCAGGACGGATACCAGCGTTGAACAACGAGGTTTCCAAGAAGATCTGACCGTCGGTGATCGAAATCACGTTGGTTGGCACGAATGCAGACACGTCGCCGGCTTGGGTTTCAATGATTGGCAATGCAGTCAATGAACCAGTTTTACCTTTGACGGCGCCTTTTGTGAACGCTTCGACGTAGTCGGCATTCACGCGGGCAGCACGCTCGAGCAAACGGCTGTGGAGATAGAACACGTCGCCAGGGTAAGCTTCGCGGCCTGGTGGGCGACGCAACAGCAAAGACACTTGGCGGTAAGCCACAGCTTGCTTGGACAAATCGTCATACACGATCAAGGCGTCTTCGCCACGGTCGCGGAAGTATTCGCCCATCGTGCAACCCGAGTAGGCCGACACGTATTGCATTGCTGCAGACTCAGAAGCAGAAGCGGCCACAACGATGGTGTATTCCATCGCGCCAGCTTGCTCCAAGGCACGAACCACGTTTTTGATCGAAGAGGCTTTTTGGCCAATCGCGACGTAAACGCAGGTCATGTTCTGACCTTTTTGGTTGATGATGGCGTCGATCGCAACAGCTGTTTTGCCGGTTTGACGGTCACCAATGATCAACTCACGTTGACCACGGCCGACTGGCACCATGGAGTCAACTGACTTCAGGCCGGTTTGCATAGGCTGGCTGACAGATTCGCGAGCAATCACGCCTGGCGCAACTTTTTCGATCACGTCAGTCATCTTGGCATTGATTGGGCCTTTGCCGTCGATAGGCTGACCCAAAGCGTTCACCACGCGACCAATCAATTCAGGGCCGACTGGCACTTCCAGAATGCGACCCGTACATTTGACGATGTCGCCTTCAGCAATGTGCTCGTACTCACCCAAGATCACGGCGCCGACCGAGTCACGCTCGAGGTTCAGGGCCAGACCGAATGTGTTGTTGGGGAACTCCAACATTTCGCCTTGCATCGCGTCTGACAGACCGTGCACGCGAACGATACCGTCAGTCACCGAAAGAACGGTGCCTTGATTACGAATGTTGGCTTCATTGCCCAAACCTTCGATACGGCTCTTAATCAGCTCAGAGATTTCTGCTGGATTGAGTTGCATGACTCTTTCCTTCTTTCTTGTTAGGGCTGACAGGCATTAAGCCGTCAGCGCAACTTTCATTTGATCTAAACGGGCTTTGACAGAAGTGTCCAACACTTCGTCACCCACCACCACGCGAATACCGCCAATCAACTCAGGCTGCAAAGCCACAGAGACGTTGAGTTTGCGGCCAAATCGCTTCTCGAGAACATTCTTCACATCAGCCAAAGCTGCTGCGTCGATGTCAAAAGCGCTGTAAACCACAGCATCTGCCGAACCGCTTTGCGCGTTGACATGTTCGCGGAATTGCGCAGCCACTTCGGGCAACGCACTCAAACGACCGTTGTCAATCACGGCGCGCAAAAAGTTTTGCGCAGCAGACGGCAACTTGGACTTGGCAACACCAGAGATCAAATCAAACACTTGGTTTGAAGTGGCCTGCGGGCTG
Source organism: uncultured Burkholderiales bacterium (assembly GCA_903856995.1). Taxonomy (GTDB): domain Bacteria; phylum Pseudomonadota; class Gammaproteobacteria; order Burkholderiales; family Burkholderiaceae_C; genus Limnohabitans. Next base: position 4,667 of record CAIODK010000190.1, on the reverse strand, counting down.
TCGGCAAATTGCAGCAATTGGGCGTTCCCAGCGATCGCTGCAAGCTCTTCGAGCCATACAGCAGCACCGCCTAGGTCGGCGACCGAAGCCTTGAACAAAGCTTCTGCGTAAGGGCGGGCAATGGTGGCAAGTTCGGCCATATTGTCCTCTTACAGCTCAGTCTTCAGACGGCCCAACAAGTCGGCGTGGACACCAGCGTTGATTTCCTTGCGGAGAATCTGCTCGGCACCTTTGACAGCCAATGCGGCCACTTGCTCACGCAGTGCCTCACGGGCTTTCACGACTTCTTGCGCAGCTTCCGCATGAGCGGCAGCAACAATCTTGTTTCCCTCAGCCGTGGCGTGAGCCTTGGCTTCGTCGATCAAGTGTTGTGCACGACGCTCTGCGTTAGCCAACAAAGCTGTAGATTCACTGCGGGTTTCAGCCAGCTTGATTTCTACTTCTTTGTGCGCATTGGACAGTTCAATCTTGGCATGTTCGGCAGCAGCCAAACCATGGGCAATTTTTTCTGAACGTTCGTCAAGAGCGCTTGCGATGGGTGGCCACACGAATTTCATCGTGAACCACACCAAGACCGCAAAAACGATCATCTGGACGAACAGGGTTGCATTGATACTCACGGCAACACCTTTCTTTTGGTGGTTGCTAGATTACTTCAGGACGAAGGGGTTTGCGAATGCAAACATCATGGCGATACCAACACCGATCAAGAAGGCAGCGTCGATCAGACCAGCCAACAAGAACATTTTGGTTTGCAATTCGTTCATCAATTCAGGCTGGCGTGCAGCTGCTTCGAGGTACTTGCTACCCATGATGCCGATACCGATACAAGCGCCGACAGCACCCAAACCAATGATGAGGCCAGCTGCGAGTGCTACATAACCGAGGACGTGTTCCATTTGTTGCTCCTAAAGAATGGATGAGAGAGAAAAGTTAAGAAAAAACCGAAATCAGTGCGCGTCGTGCGCTTGACCCACATAAACCAGCGTCAACATCATGAAGATGAAGGCTTGCAATGTGATGATCATGATGTGGAAGATGGCCCAGATTGAACCCGTGATGATCTGGCCGATGGGCAACAAAATGCCCGGCAGCGTCGCGGCAGCAGCGCCACCCATCAAGGCAATCAGCATGAACACCAGCTCGCCAGCGTACATGTTGCCAAACAGTCGCATGCCATGCGACACCGTTTTGGCCGCAAACTCAATCATTTGCATGACGAAGTTAACAGGCCAAAGCAGAGGGTGAGCACCGAACGGCGCGCAGAACAACTCATGCACCCAGCCGCCGATACCTTTGATCTTGATGTTGTAGAACACACAGACCAACAAAACAGAAGTAGACAAACCCAAGGTGGTCGACAAGTCAGCCGAAGGCACCACACGCATGTAAGCGTGATGAGCATCGCCGCCTGCCGCGCCGTAGATGAGCTCCCAAATCTTTGGGAACAAATCGACAGGGAACAAGTCCATGGCGTTCATCAAGAAAATCCAAACAAAGACCGTCAACGCCAAGGGCGCGACCACTTTGCGGCTTTGAGCGCTATGGATGATGCCTTTGGCTTGGCTATCCACCATCTCTACCAAGATTTCAACAGCAGCCTGGAAGCGTCCAGGCGCATGGGCGGTTGCGCCACGCGCAGCACGCCACAAGAAGAAGCTAGCAACCACGCCCAAAAACACAGACCAGAAGATCGAGTCAATGTTGTAGACCGAGAAGTCAATGACTCCGGCCATTGGCTTGTTTTGCAGATGCGTCAGGTGATGAACAATGTATTCACCAGCGGTCGGACCATGTTCAACAGACATTCGTTCGCTCTTTATTAAGTTCGACTGACTGGGTAAAACACTTGGCGAAAACCGAGCGCTACCCAATAAACCTTCATTGTCACTACCAGACCCACCAACATGGCGGGCCAGCTCAAATCATTCACTAGGCGAGGCGCCGCAAATAACATTGCGACCGTCAAGCCTATCTTGACCATCTCCCAAAGGAAAAAGCCAAACACTGCAGCGCCAGCATTCACGGAGGCGACCCGACTGGTCAAACCTCGCGCAAACAGCGCCGAAGGGACAATCACCGCCAGGGCACCATACGCCGCCGAATACACGACCGCCATTTGCCCCGACACCCACCCTGCAATTCCTGCCACCAAGAGCCCCAGCACTGCCTGGACTCCCACCACCCGCCATACCGACAGAAGGGGCTGACGTTTGCGCAACTCAATGACTTGTTCAGCAGTAAGTGGCTCAAACGTGTCTTGCACGTGTTCTTGATCTTCGGGGTGTATTCTGGTCATGTTTGTTTACGCCCAGGTTACATCCGCTTGTCTTTATAGAACCATCAAGTATACGGGATAACACATATGACCCAAGGCCGGCGCGCACCAACAAGAGGATAATTTGGGCCATGACCAGCCCTAGCACGAACCCCGACAACCCTCGCACAGACTCCCTGATCGACTATCCCAGCATGTTCCCCATCAAAGTCATGGGCATCAAAGCAGATGGTTTTGTGCACGCTCTGACCTTGATCGCAGAGCAATTTGACCCCGCCTTCGACGCAACCACCCTCGAGCTACGCGAAAGCAAAGGCGGCAAATACCTTGGCGTGACCCTCAACATCACCGCCACCAGCCGCGAGCAACTGGACGAGTTGTACCGCACACTCTCCTCTCACCCCATGGTAAAAGTGGTTCTGTGATCCAGCATCTCGGCTTGGTGCCCTACCTGCCCACCTACCAGGCGATGCAGGAGTTCACGGCCACGCGCACAGCGGACACTCCAGATGCGCTGTGGGTGTGCGAGCACCCGCCCGTCTTCACCCAAGGCCTTGCCGGCCACGCAGACCATTTGCTTGCGCCGGGCGACATCCCCGTCGTTCCGACCAACCGTGGCGGCCAAGTCACGTTTCATGGCCCTGGTCAAGTGGTCGCCTACCCGCTGGTCGACCTTAACCGTGCGGGCTATTTCGTCAAAGAATACGTCTACCGCATTGAAGAAGCCGTCATCCGCACCTTGGCTCACTTTGGCGTCACCGGCCACCGCGTCTCAGGCGCGCCCGGCATCTATGTGCGCCTGAGCGACCCACGCAGCCACGCCATGTTGGCGCAACGCCCCAAAAAAGACGCCAGCCAAGACCCTAACTTTGAAGGGCTGGGCAAAATTGCCGCCCTCGGCATCAAAGTCAGCCGCCATTGCACCTACCACGGCGTCGCGTTGAACGTCGCCATGGACCTATCTCCCTACCTGCGCATCAACCCTTGCGGCTACCAAGGACTACAAACCGTCGACCTTTCTACAATCGGCGTATCGGTCAGCTGGCAAGAAGCCGCTGATGTTTTGAGCCACAAGCTCGTCACCTATTTAGCGCCCTGAAAGCAGGGCTTTGAAAACAGGCTTATTTGCTATGTCCACACCAGACAACCAAGTCGTGCGCGAAGCGCAAACCGTCGAAAACTACAACCCCTCGGCCAAGCACAAAGCGGCGTCCAAACTGTCACGCATCCCCGTCAAAGTCGAGCCCAGCGAAGTGCTGAAAAAGCCTGATTGGATTCGCGTCAAGGCGGGCTCGCCTTCCACCCGTTTTTATGAAATCAAAGACGTGTTGCGCGCTAACAAATTAGTCACCGTCTGCGAAGAAGCCAGCTGCCCCAACATCGGCGAATGCTTTGGCAAAGGCACCGCCACCTTCATGATCATGGGCGACAAGTGCACCCGCCGCTGCCCGTTCTGTGATGTGGGCCACGGCCGCCCCGATCCTCTCGATGCAAATGAGCCTGAGAACTTGGCCAAAACCATCGCCGCCTTGAAGCTCAACTACGTGGTGATCACCAGCGTCGACCGCGACGATCTGCGCGACGGCGGCAGCCAACACTTTGTCGACTGCATTCGCCGCACACGCGAGCTGTCACCCCAAACACAAATCGAAATCTTGGTCCCTGACTTCAGGGGCCGTGATGACCGCGCGCTGGAGATTTTGAAAGCCGCCCCCCCAGACGTGATGAACCACAACATGGAAACCGTGCCCCGCCTCTACAAAGAGGCCCGCCCCGGCAGCGACTACGCCTTCAGCCTGAACCTGCTGAAGAAGTTCAAAGCCCTGTTCCCCCATGTCCCCACCAAAAGCGGCCTCATGGTTGGCCTTGGCGAAACCGACGAAGAAATTTTGCAAGTCATGCAAGATATGCGCGACCACGGCATCAACATGCTGACCATCGGCCAATACCTTGCTCCCAGCACCAGCCACATCCCCGTGCGCCGCTACGTGCACCCAGACACCTTCAAGATGTTTGAAGCCAAAGCCTACGAGATGGGATTCAGCCATGCCGCCGTGGGGGCCATGGTGCGCTCCAGCTACCACGCTGATCAGCAAGCGCACGCAGCTTCAGAAGCCGTCCAGAAACTGCTATAAAAATACTTCTTTAGTATTTACTTTAGACGCCCTCCTACATAATAAGGAAGGGGAAACCCGATTGGCTCCTCATGCACTTCGGGCTGTAATGGGGGTATGTCAGCCACCCAAACACCCCATTCAACCCGAGGCTTTGCATGCATTTGACCGGCAAGCAAATGGGCCTGATCTCCAAAATCATGCAGGCGTTTGCTGAATCCCATCACGAGGGTCAGATTCGCGAGATCGTGGGCGACTTGGTCATGCAGCTCTTG
>CAIODK010000189.1 GCA_903856995.1 uncultured Burkholderiales bacterium | reverse complement strand
GACCGTCCGGCAGCGGGGGTGAAATGGGCGTGATTCGCCAAGAATTGAATAAAAAGAGAAACCATCGTTCAGTTCGCAAACTACTCAAGGAAGCAGGTTTGGCAATTCAGCAAATGAAACCTGTCTTCTTGATGAGTCCACTATCCGTGGCGCAATTCATTCCCCCCGGTTCTTTGATGTTTGATTTGGTCATCATTGACGAGGCAAGTCAGGTAAAGCCTGAGGACGCTTTAGGCGCGATTGCAAGAGCAAAGCAAATCGTTATGGCATTCCCCCAAACCTCTAGACATTTCTCATGCCGCAGTTTGACGCTACCGCTTGAACTCATTAGCGCGTTTTGGCTCTGCAGGCTGCCTGCATGTCGTGGTCGCGAATAAAACCGCATTGGCCGCTGCCGCCACCTGTTTCTGCGCGGCACATGGCTTGCAGGTCACTGTCGCGGATAAACCCACACTGGCCGCTACCCCCGCCAGATGTGGCGCGGCAATACGCTTGCTTGTCGGGGTTTTGAATGAACCCGCATTGGCCAGAGCTGCCAGATGACGGGCTGGCTCGGTCTGCACTGGCGCGGCAAGCGGCCTGCAGGTCGTGGTCGCGGATAAAGCCGCACTGGCCACTGCCACCGCCCGTTTCAGCACGGCAGCGTGCTTGCAGGTCGCTGTCGCGAATAAACCCACAGTGGCTAGAGCCGCCCCCGCTGATGGCTCGGCAATAGGCTTGGCGATCTGGGTTTTGAATAAAGCCGCAGTCGCCTTGTTGGGCGTGGGTGGGGAGGGCTGCTAGCAGGCAGGCTAGCCATAGCAGTGCGCGAAGTAAATGGGTGTTCATCAGTACTCTCCGATTCTCTTAATTCTCGTCGCGATTTATCCCGAGTGGCTCACGGTAAAATGAACCCAACTTCCAAAGCCAACTCTTGCGGTTGGCTTTTTTTATGGCAGCAAGAGCTGAAAACTAAAGGCGACTCGTGTTCAAAAACGTGATGGTGTATCGAATCGGCGAGGGCTGGAGCCCTACTTTGGCGCAAATCGAAGAGGCGCTAGACGCCGAGCGTTTCGTGCCCTGCGGTGCGAGCCAAGAAAAGGCGATTGGCTGGGTTGAGCCGCGTGGCGAGGCCCATGGCCCGTTGGTGGAGGCGGTGGGTGGCCAGCGCATCTTGAAGCTCAAGATCGAGACCAAGGGCGTGCCCGGCTCGGTGGTGACGCGCAAGGCCAAAGAGCGCAGCGCTGATATCGAATCTGCCACGGGCCGCAAGCCTGGCAAGAAAGAGATGAAGGAGATCAAAGAGGACGTGAAGATGTCTTTGATGCCCATGGCTTTCAGCAAAGAGGCTTCGGTGTTGGTGTGGATTGACACCACGAGCCAACTGTTGGTGATGGACGCCGGTAGCCAAGCCAAAGCCGATGAGGTGGTGACGATGCTGGTCAGGTCGCTGGCAGGCTTGAGTGTGACGTTGATCAATACGCAGATGTCGCCCCAATCCGCCATGGCATCTTGGCTGATGACGCAAGAGTCGCCTGCCGCGTTCAGTGTGGACCGCGAGTGCGAGCTGAAGGCAGCGGACGAATCAAAGTCGGTGGTGCGTTACGTGCGCCACCCGCTCGACACGGATGAGGTGAAGCAGCACGTCGAAGGTGGCAAGCTGCCTACGCGCTTGGCGTTGACGTGGGAAGGGCGCGTGTCGTTCTCTTTGACCGAGGCGTTGCAGCTGAAAAAGATCACGTTTTTGGAGGGTGTGTTTGAAGGCACGTCCGCCGAGAAGGATGAGGGTTTTGACGCCGATGTGGCCATCGCGACGGGCGAGCTACGCAAGCTCTTGCCGGACTTGTTTGAGGCCTTGGGTGGCGAGATGGTGTTGGCCTAATCGCTGATGTGCGCGGCGTCTAATCGGCGCGCGCGGTGGTCCACGTAGTAGCCACCAAATTCGGTGTAACGCATGACGTGTTGTTGGCAACGGGTGCAGGCAAAGACCTCGCAACGGTTGTAGGGAAAGAACTTCAAAGCCACGGGCGCATCGGCTGAGTCGTAGCGCGTGCCCTGGGGGTGGTGTTCTTCAAAGGTGGGTTCATGCACCTCTGGGTCGCGCAAGGTCGCGACGTGTTGCATGTGGGCCGTTGGCCATTCGGTGTCGTTGACGCTGTCCCAGCCGGCGCAGCGTTGCAGGCTGCATTGGCAAGGCGAATGGGTTTGGTCTGCTAATTCGCGCAGGGCTTCGGGGGTGTTTAAAAACGTAACTGAGCTCATAGCGCGAGAGCCTACCACTGTGATGGTGTGTCAATGAAAAAGCCCCGCATGTGCTGTCACATTCGGGGCTTTGGCATGTCGCGAGGGGTTCGCGACAGGGCGGGGCAATTACTTGCGTTTGGCCAATGCTTCAACGTTGCGTTGCGTAGAGCCAGTGAACAACTGACGTGGACGGCCGATTTTGTATTCGGGGTCGCTGATCATTTCGTTCAATTGCGCAATCCAGCCCACGGTGCGTGCCAAGGCGAAGATGCCGGTGAATAAGTTCACTGGAATGCCGATGGCGCGTTGCACGATGCCAGAGTAGAAGTCGACGTTGGGGTAGAGCTTGCGGCTGACGAAGTATTCGTCTTCCAAGGCGATTTTTTCCAAAGCCTTGGCCAACTTGAACAGGGGGTCGTTTTCGAGGCCGAGTTCTTTCAACACTTCGTCGCAAGTTTCTTGCATCATCTTGGCGCGCGGGTCATAGTTTTTGTAAACGCGGTGACCGAAGCCCATCAGCTTGACGCCAGAGTTCTTGTCTTTGACTTGTTCCATGAACTCGCCAACTTTAGAGATGCCACCCATTTTTTGGATGTCTTCCAGCATGTTCAAGCAAGCTTCGTTCGCGCCGCCGTGTGCGGGGCCCCACAAGCAAGCCACACCCGCAGCGATAGCTGCGAAGGGGTTGGTGCCTGACGAGCCGCACAAACGCACAGTCGACGTAGAAGCGTTTTGCTCGTGGTCTGCGTGCAGGGTGAAGATGCGGTCCATGGCGCGTTCGAGCACGGGGTTGACCACGTATTCTTCGCAAGGTGTACCGAACATCATGCGCAGGAAGTTGCCAGCGTAGGACAGGTTGTTCTGTGGGTACATGTAAGGCTGGCCCACGCCGTATTTGTAGGCCATAGCCACGAGTGTTGGCATCTTGGCGATCAAGCGGATGGCAGCAACTTCGCGGTGCTCTGGGTTGTTGATGTCGGTGCTGTCGTGATAGAAGGCAGACAAAGCGCCGACCAAGCCAGTCAACACAGCCATTGGATGTGCGTCGCGACGGAAGCCACGCAGGAAGAATTGCATCTGCTCGTTGACCATGGTGTGGTTGGTCACGGTGTGCTCGAACTCGGCTTTTTGTGCCGCGTTAGGCAGCTCGCCTTTCAACAACAAGTAGCAAGTTTCGAGGTAGTCGCAGTTGGTGGCGAGTTGTTCAATGGGGTAGCCGCGGTACAGCAACTCACCTTTGTCACCGTCGATGTAGGTGATGCCTGATTGGCAAGAGGCGGTGGACAAGAAGCCTGGGTCATAAGTGAACATGCCCGTTTGGCCGTACAACTTACGGATGTCGATGACGTCAGGGCCCACGCTGCCGCTGTAGACGGGCATGTCGATGCTGGGGCTGCCGTCGCTGAAGGACAGGGTTGCTTTGTTTTCTGCAAGTTTCATAGTGATTCCTAAATGTCTTTTAAAAGCGGTGGTCGGTTCAGTGTCTCAACATACGCAGCACTTCGAGCGCTTCTTCTGTGAGAGGTTTTTCTGGTAAATCTTTGCGTTGCAAAAAAATGTCTAGCAAATCGTTGTCAGACAAATCCATCAATTCATACATGCCTCTGGCATGAGCCACAGTTAAGTGCGATTCATGCCGCTCGAAAAACCGTTTGATGAACAAATCGTTTTCAAGCAGGCCGCGCCGGCTACGCCAGTGCAATTTGCTGAGGGCGCGTTCGTCAAGCGCTTGCTTGCCGTCTACGCCGTCCAGCGACGTGTCACCAACTGAGGTGTCGCGAAATGGAGCGTCCGCATTCATCGTTAGATCGCGCGACGAACCATCAATTCTTTGATCTTGCCGATGGCCTTGGTGGGGTTCAAACCCTTGGGGCACACGTCGACGCAGTTCATGATGGTGTGGCAACGGAAGAGACGGTAAGGGTCTTCCAAATTGTCCAAACGCCCAGCGGTGTCTTCGTCGCGGCTATCGGCAATGAAGCGATAGGCTTGCAACAAGCCAGCAGGGCCCACGAACTTGTCTGGGTTCCACCAGAACGATGGGCAGCTGGTGGAGCAACTGGCGCACAAGATGCACTCGTACAAGCCGTTCAACTCATCACGCTCTTCCGGTGACTGCAGGCGCTCTTTTTCAGGCGCTTGTGTGTCGTTGACCAAGTAGGGTTTGATGGAGTGGTATTGCTTGAAGAACTGGGTCATGTCCACGATCATGTCGCGGATCACAGGCAGACCTGGCAGGGGCTTCAACACGATCACGTTGGGCAACGTGAGCATGTTGGTCAAGCAAGCCAGACCGTTTTTACCGTTGATGTTCATGGCGTCAGAGCCACACACGCCTTCACGGCATGAGCGACGGAACGAAATGGTGGGGTCAACGGCTTTGAGTTTCATCAAAGCGTCCAGCAGCATGCGCTCGTTTCCATCCAATTCGACCTCGATGGTCTGCATGTAGGGCTTGGCGTCGGTGTCTGGGTCGTAACGATAAATTTGGAACGTGCGTTTTGTCATGGTGTTTGCCTGATCAGAAAGTACGGGTCTGCAGCGGGATGCTGTCGACAGTCAAAGGCTTCATTTGCACGGGCTTGTAAGTCAGCTGGTTGCCTTCTTTGTGCCACAGGGTGTGCTTGTGCCAGTCTTGGTCGTTACGACCATTTGGATGCTCGGGGGTGTCGCCGTAGTCGTTCACGGTGTGAGCGCCGCGGCTCTCGTGGCGAGCGGCTGCTGACACGATCGTGGCTTGTGCAGCCTCGATCAAGTTTTCGACTTCCAACGCTTCAATGCGTGCGGTGTTGAACACTTTGGATTTGTCTTTCAAACCAATGTTGTTCACACGTTCACGCAAGGCTGCGATTTGCTTGACGCCTTCGTCCATCAACGCTTGTGTGCGGAACACACTGGCGTGTGACTGCATCGCGTTGCGGATGTCGTCGGCCACGTCTTGTGCGTACTCGCCGGTCTGGTTGGCTTCCAAGCGAGCCAAACGAGCCAAGGTCACGTCAGCAGCATTGGCTGGCAGGTGCTTGTGCTCTTTGTTCTTTTGGTTGAACTCAACGATGTGGTTGCCCGCTGCGCGGCCAAACACCAACAAGTCGAGCAGAGAGTTGGTGCCCAAGCGGTTAGCACCGTGCACCGAGACGCAAGAGCATTCGCCCACAGCGTACAAACCGTTCACGACAACGCTTTCGTTGTTGGCGTTTTGTGTGACCACTTGACCATTGATGTTGGTCGGGATGCCGCCCATTTGGTAATGGATGGTGGGGATCACGGGGATGGGTTCTTTGGTGATGTCGACGTTGGCAAAGTTGTGGCCAATTTCGAACACCGAAGGCAAACGTTTCAAGATGGTGTCTGCGCCCAAGTGGGTCATGTCGAGGTTGATGTAGTCCTTGTTAGGACCGCAGCCGCGACCTTCTTTGATCTCTTGGTCCATACAGCGTGACACGTAGTCGCGTGGGGCCAAGTCTTTGTAGGCAGGGGCATAACGTTCCATGAAGCGCTCGCCATTGCAGTTACGCAAGATAGCGCCTTCACCGCGGCAGCCTTCGGTCAACAACACGCCAGCACCCGCCACGCCGGTGGGGTGGAATTGCCAGAACTCCATGTCTTCCAATGGGATGCCAGCGCGTGCTGCCATGCCTAGGCCGTCGCCTGTGTTGATGAACGCGTTGGTTGAGGCTGCAAAGATGCGGCCTGCACCACCGGTGGCCAGCAACACGGTTTTGGCTTCCATGATGTAGAGCTCGCCCGTTTCCATCTCTAAGGCGGTGACACCGACCACATCACCCGCGTCGTCGCGGATCAGGTCGAGGGCCATCCACTCGACGAAGAAGCTGGTTTTGGCTTTGACGTTTTGTTGGTACAGCGTGTGCAACATGGCATGACCGGTACGGTCAGCCGCCGCGCAAGCGCGCTCTACAGCCTTTTCGCCGTAGTTGGCGGTGTGGCCGCCGAAGGGGCGTTGGTAAATGGTGCCGTCTGGGTTGCGGTCGAAAGGCATGCCCATGTGCTCGAGGTCATACACGACCTTCGGGGCTTCGCGACACATGAATTCAATCGCGTCTTGGTCGCCGAGCCAGTCGGAGCCTTTGACGGTGTCGTAGAAGTGGTAGTGCCAGTTGTCTTCGTTCATGTTGCCCAAAGACGCGCCAATGCCGCCTTGCGCCGCCACGGTGTGTGAACGTGTGGGGAACACTTTGGACAGAACAGCAACGTTCAAACCTGCGCGAGCAAGTTGCAACGAAGCGCGCATGCCAGAGCCGCCGGCTCCGACGATGACCACATCAAACTTGCGTCTTGGAATGGATGAAGGGATAGAGCTTTTAACGGTCATGACTTAGAGCCTCCAGAGAACCTGAATGGCCCAGCCGAGACACGACACCAGCCAAACCAAAGTGAATACTTGCAGAACCAGACGCAGGCCCACAGGCTTGACGTAGTCCATCAGAATGTCGCGAACACCGACCCACACGTGGATGGCGAGCGCAATGAATACGGAGAAGGTCAAAGCCTTCATGAATTGCGAGCTAAAGATGCCAGCCCATTTGTCATAGCTGATGTCGCCACTGGTCAGCAACACTTGGCCCAAAACAGCCAAGGTGAACAAAACCATCAAAACACCGGTGATGCGCTGGGCGAGCCAGTCGCGCAGACCATAGTGCGCACCCACGACGATGCGCTTGGAACCGTAATTTACGGACATGTTGTTGCTCCTAGGAAATCAGTAAAGGCCAAACAGCTTGGCACCCAAAGCGGCCGTCAGGCCCAGGCTCAAGGCCAAGGTGACGATGGCGGAAGACTTGCCGAATTCTTTGGTGACGGCGTGGCAAACGTCCATGTAGATGTGGCGCACACCGGCAATCATGTGGTGCAAGTAGGACCAAATCAAAGCCAGAACCACCACCTTTACCAACACAGCAGGCACAAAACCCAGACCGACGTTGAAGGCCGCGCTGAATCTGGCGAAGGAAATTTCTGACGACACGGAGGTGTCAAACAACCAAACGATGAGTGGCAACAACAAAAACATGATCAAACCGCTGACGCGGTGCAAGATCGACACGACGCCGGCTACAGGAAGGCGGTAGCTGGGCAGATCTGTAAAGGCGTTGATGTTGCGGAACTCAGGCCGCTTTTTGGCAAGCTGGGTCATGGGGAATCTTTCTTCGGGTTTATCTGTATGTCAAAGCAACTTTTTATTCTATTGCACTTCATCAAACTGACGTGAGGATTGCAGATCAACTCAAAGCGTTGCGGTAGTGATGCGTGTCTGTTCTATAAAGGCCGCGTCGAAGCTCCATGGGCGTGTCGTTGTAGGTGTAGGCCACCCGTTCCACGCTCAAAAGTGGTACGGCGATACCCACGCCCAGCAGTCGGGCTTGTTCGGCATCGGGGTTGACCGCCCGAATCGTTTCGTCGGCCCGGACCATGCGGACGCCAAACTCGGTTTCAAACAAGGCGTACATCGGGCCGTGGTAATCGCTCAAACGTTCTGCAGTCAGGCCTTTGAAGGGCGTGCCGGGCAGCCACAGGTCTTCCAAAATGGTGGGGACACCCGCAAACGCGAGCACGCGACGCACTTGCAGCACCGGGTCGCCGCTACGCAGGCCGAGGGCTCGGGCGACTTCGGCGCTGGCGCGTAGGCGCTTGCAGTCGATGATGGTGCGTTCAGCAGGCCCTTCATTTTGGGCGTCGCCGTTGTCGGGTTGCAACTTTAAGAAGCGGTATTGCATCTGTTGCTCGGCGTGGGTGGCCACAAACGTGCCCTTGCCTTGGCGGCGCACCACTAGGTTTTCGGCGGACAACTCGTCAATGGCTTTGCGCACGGTGCCTTGGCTGACGCGAAAGCGGGCGGCCAAGTCCATCTCGCTGGGGATGGTTTCGCCCGGCTTCCACTCGCCCGATTGCAGGCTTTGCAGGATCAAACCCTTAATTTGCTGATACAGGGGGCTGAATGCGGGCGTCAAGCTCTGCATGCCCATGGCGTCGCCAGATCCGAAGGTCGGATTGGCACTGCTTGCATAAGCGGGGACTGGATGGGTTGCCATTTTTGGGATCTTAAAGACGGTGGTGTCAGTTCTTTGTCAAGCTCTTATCATATCTTCTATAAGACATAAGACAGAGTGCATTCCAGTTTTTCAAGGGTAAACTCTGTCATCAACTTTTTTATTCATCACTACTTGGAGTTTTCCCCATGAGCAAGAAGCCTGTTCGCGTTGCCGTCACTGGTGCTGCTGGTCAAATTGGTTACGCACTGTTGTTCCGTATTGCCTCTGGCGAAATGTTGGGCAAAGACCAGCCCGTCATCTTGCAATTGTTGGAAGTACCTGTTGAAGGCCCACAAAAAGCCCTGCGCGGCGTGATGATGGAACTCGAAGATTGCGCGTTCCCCTTGTTGGTCGGAATGGAAGCCCATGGCGACCCAATGACAGCTTTCAAAGACATCGACTACGCCTTGTTGGTCGGTTCACGTCCACGTGGCCCAGGCATGGAGCGCGCTGAGTTGCTCGCCATCAACGGCGCGATCTTCACGGCACAAGGCAAGGCTTTGAATGCTGTTGCTTCACGTGACGTGAAAGTTTTGGTCGTCGGCAACCCTGCCAACACCAACGCTTACATTGCCATGAAGGCTGCACCTGACCTCAAGCCAGGCAACTTCACAGCCATGCTGCGTTTGGACCACAACCGCGCTGCCTCACAAATCGCTGCCAAGACTGGCAAAGCCGTGGCTGACATCGAGAAATTGACTGTGTGGGGCAACCACTCACCCACTATGTACGCTGACTACCGCTTCGCCACCATCAAGGGCGAGTCTGTCAAGACCATGATCAACGACCAAGAATGGAACGCCAACGTGTTCTTGCCAACCGTTGGCAAGCGCGGCGCTGCCATCATTGACGCACGCGGCTTGAGCTCGGCTGCTTCTGCTGCTAACGCTGCCATCGACCACATGCGCGATTGGGCTTTGGGCACCAACGGCAAGTGGGTGACCATGGGTATCCCATCACAAGGCTGGTACGGCATTCCTAAAGATGTCATGTTCGGCTTCCCCGTGACCTGCGAAAACGGTCAATACACCGTGGTCGAAGGTTTGGCCATTGACGAATTCAGCCAGTCTTGCATCGACAAGACTCTGAAAGAGTTGACGGACGAGCAAGCTGGCGTTGCCCACTTGATCTAATTCTCAACAGAGAAATAGAGTGAGCCATCCGCGCGACGTTCTGCTAGGGGCACAGGCCTCGGGAGTTTTACTCCCGGTCTGTGACCATTACAGCGGTGTCGAAGTGCGGATGCGCAAAAGCTTGCAACTGCAAGCTGAGATGACGCAAGAGTTTGGAACCTGCGTCTTTGATGTAACCCTTGATTGTGAAGACGGCGCCCCTGTTGGCGGCGAGGCAGAACATGCCGCGCTCGTGACGGAGTTGGCCTTGAACGCCGCACCCCAAGCCCGAGTGGCTGTGCGCGTCCATCCCGTTGATCACCCCAGTTTTCAAGCAGACATTGCCACCATTGCTGGCAAAGCTGCAAGCCGCTTGGCGCACATCATGGTGCCCAAGGTCGAGTCGGTGGCCGATGTGCAATTGGCCGAGCAAGCCTTGATCCAAGCCGGCGCCATGGATTTGGCCCTCCACGTGTTGATTGAGTCGCCGGCTGCCGTGCACCGGGCGTTTGATATCGCTGCCCATCCGCGTGTGCAGTCGCTCAGTTTTGGTTTGATGGACTTTGTTTCGGCCCATGGCGGTGCGATTCCTGCGGCAGGCATGTCCTCTGCGGGTCAATTCACGCACCCGTTGGTGGTGCGTGCCAAGCTGGAGATTGCCAGCGCTTGCCATGCCCACGGCAAAGTCCCTTCGCACTGTGTGGTGACCGAGTTCAATGACACGCAGGCGATGCGCGCGGCCGCCAAGCGTGCTGCGCACGAGTTTGGCTACACCCGCATGTGGAGCATTCACCCCGCACAAATCCGACCCATCTTGGAGGCCATGGCCCCCGATGCGGCTGAGATTGACGTGGCCAGTGAGATTGTGTTGGCTGCCCGAGCCGCCCAATGGGCGCCTATCAGTCACAAAGGTCAGTTGCATGACCGCGCCAGTTACCGCTTCTTTTGGCAAGTGTTGGCGCGTGCGCACAGCACGGGTTGTAGCCTTCCTGCCGAAGTCCAGTTATTCTTTGGGGATTAACCGGAGATGGCCATGCGTAAGTTATTGATCGCTGTTGTTTCGTTGGCTTTGTTCAGCGTTGGCAATTTGGCTTTTGCCGCTGAGCCTGTGGCGCAGCCGCAGTCAAAAGCTGAAAAGCCGGCTGCGACAAAACCTCCAGTGGCCAAACAAGCGCTTGCCAAGCCTAAGCCGACAGCGCCCAAATACTATTACGTCAGAGCCACCCCCCTGACAGCTTTGCCCGTGGCGGCCACGCCTGCAGCAGCACCTGTGCTGCAAGCGCAAGGGGTTGTGCCTGAGACGGGCGACGTGCACACAGGTCGCATGGTGTGCGAGCTAGGCAACTCAGTCACGGTTTCACCCGACCCGCAGCAACCCGCACGCTTCATCGTGCAGATGAAAAAGAACACCTACCTCATGACGCCTGTGGAGACCTCCACAGGCGCCGTGCGTTTGGAGGACGCACAAGCGGGGGCCATGTGGCTGCAGTTGCCGCACAAGTCGATGCTGATGAACAGCAAACTCGGCCAACGCATGGCTGACGAGTGCCAAAGTGACCATCAAGCCATCGTGGCCCAAGCCATGAAGGTAGCGCCTCCGCCCAGCTTGCTGGATGGCCCAATGATTGCCAAGAAATAAACCCTTTTAATTTTTGATTTGATAGACCGGAGAAAACCATGTTGAAAGCCTACCGTGACCACGTAGCCGAGCGCGCAGCGCTGGGTATCCCGCCCCTGCCTTTGGATGCCAAGCAGACGGCTGAATTGATCGACCTGATCAAGAACCCACCCGCAGGTGAAGATGCTTATTTGATGGATCTGTTGACCCATCGCGTCCCACCGGGTGTGGATGATGCCGCCAAAGTTAAAGCCTCTTTCTTGGCCGCTGTGGCACACGGTGAAATCAAAGTCGCTTTGATCACCAAGGCCAAAGCCACCGAGTTGTTGGGCACCATGGTGGGTGGCTACAACGTGCACCCGCTCATCGAATTGCTCGACGACGCTGAAGTGGCCGCTGTGTCCGCGCAAGCGTTGAAGAAAACTTTGTTGATGTTTGACTTCTTCAATGACGTCGCCGACAAAGCCAAGGCTGGTAACGCCAAGGCCAAAGAAGTCATGCAAAGCTGGGCCGATGCTGAGTGGTTCACCGCACGTCCTGAAGTTGAGAAAAAAATCACTATCACCGTGTTCAAGGTGCCTGGCGAAACCAACACCGACGACTTATCGCCAGCGCCTGACGCATGGAGCCGCCCAGACATTCCGTTGCATTACTTGGCCATGCTCAAGAACACGCGCGAAGGCGCAGCCTTCAAGCCTGAAGAAGACGGCAAACGCGGCCCCATGGCCATGATTGAAGAGCTGAAGAAAAAAGGCAATTTGGTGTCCTACGTCGGCGACGTTGTCGGTACAGGCTCCTCACGCAAGTCAGCCACCAACAGCATCATCTGGGGCTTTGGTGAAGACATTCCGTTTGTGCCTAACAAGCGTTTCGGCGGCGTGACTTTGGGCGGCAAGATTGCCCCCATCTTCTTTAACACCCAAGAAGACTCTGGCGCCTTGCCCATCGAAGTGGACGTGACCGCACTCAACATGGGTGACGTGGTTGACGTGTTGCCCTACGAAGGCAAGATCGTGCGCAACGGCGAAACCGTGACCACCTTCCAACTCAAGAGCGATGTGCTGTTTGACGAAGTGCGCGCCGGTGGCCGTATCAACCTGATCATCGGCCGCAGCTTGACCGCCAAGGCCCGTGAGTTCTTGGGTCTGCCCGTGTCGACCGTGTTCCGTTTGCCTACCGCGCCTATCATCACCAAGGCTGGCTTCACGCTGGCTCAGAAGATGGTCGGTCGTGCCGTTGGTTTGCCAGAAGGCCAAGGCGTTCGCCCCGGCACTTACTGCGAACCCAAGATGACCACCGTGGGTTCACAAGACACCACAGGCCCGATGACCCGCGACGAGTTGAAAGACTTGGCTTGCTTGGGCTTCTCGGCTGACATGGTCATGCAATCGTTCTGCCACACAGCGGCTTACCCCAAGTCTGTTGACGTCAAGACCCACCGCGAATTGCCTGCGTTCATCTCGAACCGTGGTGGTGTTGCATTGCGTCCAGGCGACGGTGTGATTCACTCTTGGTTGAACCGTTTGTTGTTGCCTGACACCGTTGGTACGGGCGGCGACTCACACACACGTTTCCCTATCGGTATTTCGTTCCCAGCCGGTTCTGGCTTGGTGGCTTTCGGTGCAGCCACAGGCGTGATGCCCTTGGACATGCCCGAGTCCATCTTGGTTCGCTTCAAAGGCGACATGCAGCCTGGCGTGACTTTGCGCGACTTGGTGCACGCCATTCCGCTGTTCGCCATCAAGCAAGGTTTGTTGACCGTGGCCAAGGCCGGTAAGGTCAATGAATTTTCGGGCCGTATCTTAGAAATCGAAGGCTTGCCCAACCTCAAGGTCGAACAAGCATTCGAATTGTCTGACGCGTCTGCCGAGCGTTCTGCTGCTGGTTGTTCCATCAAGCTCAACAGCGCGCCCGTTCAAGAGTACTTGAAGTCCAACGTGGTATTGATGAAGAACATGATCGCCGACGGTTACGCCGACGCGCGCACATTGGCTCGTCGTATCGAAAAAGTTGAAGCTTGGTTGGCCGCACCTAACCTGCTCGAAGCAGACAAAGATGCTGAATACGCCTTCGTCATCGACATCGATTTGGCCGACATCAAAGAGCCTATCGTTTGCTGCCCGAACGATCCAGATGACGCCAAGTTCTTGTCTGAAGTGTCTGGCACGCATATCGACGAAGCCTTCATCGGTTCTTGCATGACCAACATCGGTCACTTCCGTGCAGCTGCGAAGTTGCTCGGTGGCCAACGCGACATCCCTGTCAAGTTGTGGGTCGCCCCGCCAACGAAGATGGACGAGAGCGAGTTGATCAAAGAAGGTCACTACGCGGCATTCGGTACAGCAGGTGCGCGCACCGAAATGCCAGGCTGCTCGTTGTGCATGGGTAACCAAGCGCAGGTGCGTGAAGGCGCGACCGTGGTGTCGACCTCCACCCGCAACTTCCCCAACCGTTTGGGCAAGAACACCAACGTGTACTTGGCTTCTGCTGAGTTGGCTGCCATCACCTCGAAGATGGGCAAGTTCCCAACTGTGGCCGAATACCACGAAGCCATGGGTGTGGTGAACGCCGACGGTGCAGCCATTTACCAGTACCTGAACTTCAACCAGATTGACGAGTACGTTGAAATCGCCAAAGGCGTGAAAGCGTAAGCACGCTGACACAACAAAAACCCCGCAAAGCGCGAGCTATGTGGTGTAAAAACGATACTAATTGCGCGTGAGTGAGTAAAATCAACCACTTACCAATAGTAAGCATACTAAAGGCTACTGAGAAATCAGTGGCCTTTTTTTCTTCGGGTT
>CAIODK010000188.1 GCA_903856995.1 uncultured Burkholderiales bacterium | reverse complement strand
CTCGGGAAAGATCACGCCGAATTGATAGCCATCGATGTCTTCACGCATTTCAATGCGCGAACCGCGCATCACCATCGTGCCGCGCGTCATCACGGCATGGCCGGTGAAGATGCTGACTTGGTTCAACTCGTCGTGCACCAAGTTATCGGCTTCAATGTGGGTGGGCTTCTGGCGATCTGCTTTTTCCGCAGACGCCGCTACCGGCGCAATGGCCAACACAAGAGCGAGTGTCAAGGAAGCGAATGAAGTCAAGGCACGAATATTGCTCGTTAAGTTGATGGCATTCTAACCACCAACCCTAGCAATTTCCGTGCTGACTTGATGCGGCTTAGCGTCCGCGGCGGACTTCACCGATCAGGTATTCGGCGACCTGCAAAGCACGGTCCATGGTTTGGGTCAAGGAACCATCGGTGTAGAACCGGCCCGCCACACCCAGTGCTGGCACACCTTGCACTTTGAACGCCTCTTGCACCTGCGTGGCGCGACGTGCTTTGCTGGCCACGCCAAAGCTGTTGAAGGTTTCCAAGAACTTCTTCTCAGGCAAACCGTTTTTATCCGCCCATGACGCCAAGGCAGCGCCGGTGCTGAGAGGTTGGTGTTCGTTGTGAATGGCGTGAAACAGCTTGCCATGCATGACGTCCACGATGCCGAGGGACTCAAACACGTAATAGGCGCGTTGCTGTGCTTCAAAGTCATCACGGAAGCGCACCGGCACGCGTTGCACCACCACGTCTTTGGGGGCTGCTTTTTTCCAAGCAGCAAACTGTGGCTCAAAGGCGTTGCAGTGTGGGCAGCTGTACCAAAAGAACTCGATCAATTCGATCTTGCCCGTCCCCACATCTGTCGGTACGCGTTTGTCGAGCGACAGATAGTCTGTGCCTTCGACTGGTTTTTTCGCAGCGGTCGGGCCTTGGGCTTGTACCGCTAAAGGAAGACCAGCAGTTGTAGCGGCGCCAATGGCGGCCAAAGAAAAATCACGACGTTTCATGGGTTACCTCTTGGTGTTTAACGTTGCACCCGCACCATGGCGGAATCGATGTGAGCAGCTTCTAGCTTGGCGCGCACGCGCTCGGCTTCGACTTTGTCCATCGGGCCCACGCGCACGCGGTAGACCGTGCGGCCACCTTGGTCGCGCTCACTGATTTTGGTTTCTAAGCCCAACATGCCGGTCTTGGCGCGTTGGGTTTCGGCTTCTTCCATGCTGCGGTAAGCACCCGCTTGGACAAAGTAAATAAACGGGTCTGCGCTGGCGGCAGGGCTGGCCTCGGCCTTTGGCTCGGGGCCTTTGGGCTCAGCCGCTTTGACGGGCGGCTTGGGCTCTGCGGCCTTTACCTTGGCCAAGTCACCCAGGGGGTCGGCACTTTTGGGGTCCACCTTGACGGCTGCATCCTGCTTGTGTTCAGGGGCTTTAGGCTCAGGCTGCGCATCAGGCTTAGGCTCGTCCGTTTTATCGCCGTTCTTCGCGCCTTTCTTGCCATACAGCGGCGCGTTCGGGTCCCAGTCTTTGTTT
>CAIODK010000187.1 GCA_903856995.1 uncultured Burkholderiales bacterium | reverse complement strand
GCTGCGATTCAAGCCAAAATCAAAGCCAATCCGCTTCTCAAAGGGGTGGATGCCAAGAAGGTCAAGCCCCGCGTTTTAACGTTGACCCAGTCGACCTACGACGGCGTGCTTTACAACACCGAAACCATCAAAAAGATGCTTGATGGCTACGTGGCCAACTTGCACTTTGACGAAGCTTGGTTGCCTCATGCCGCGTTCAACTCGTTTTACGGCACTTATCACGCTATGGGTAAAAAACGTGAGCGGCCCATGCATTCGGTGGTGTATGCCACGCAGTCCATTCACAAATTGTTGGCCGGCATCAGCCAAGCCAGCCATGTGTTGGTGCAGGATTCGCAAAAAACCAAGTTGGACCGTCACCTGTTCAACGAAGCGTATTTGATGCACACCAGTACCAGCCCACAGTACAGCATCATTGCCAGTTGCGACGTTGCTGCAGCCATGATGGAGCCTCCGGGTGGTGCAGCTTTGGTCGAAGAAAGTATTGCTGAAGCTCTCGACTTCCGCCGGGCCATGCGCAAAGTGGATGATGAATACGGTAAGGACTGGTGGTTCAAGGTCTGGGGCCCAGACGAGTTGGTCGATGACGGCATTGGCCGCGCAGACAGCTGGATCATCAAAGGCAAAGGCAAGTCGTCTAAGTGGCACGGCTTTGGCAACTTAGCCGATGGGTTCAACATGTTGGACCCGATCAAAGCAACCATCGTCACGCCTGGCATGGATTTAAACGGTAAGTTCGACGAGTCGGGGATTCCAGCCAGCATCGTTACCAAATTCTTGGCTGAACACGGGGTTATCGTCGAAAAGACGGGGCTGTACAGCTTCTTCATCATGTTCACCATCGGCATCACCAAGGGTCGCTGGAACTCTTTGTTGACAGCTTTGCAGCAGTTCAAAGACGATTACGACCGCAACCAACCGATGTGGCGCATCCTGCCTGAGTTCTGCCAAAAGCACCGCACCTACGAGCGTATGGGGTTGCGTGATTTATGCCAACACGTACACGCCCTGTACGCCAAGTACGACATCGCCCGTTTGACCACCGAGATGTACCTGAGCGATTTGACCCCTGCCATGAAACCCAGCGATGCTTACGCACAAATCGCTCACCGAAACACCGAGCGCGTGCCGGTGGACGAATTGGTTGGCCGCATCACCACCAGTTTGGTCACCCCATATCCACCGGGCATTCCGTTGCTGATTCCCGGTGAAGTGTTCAACAAGAAGATCGTGGATTACCTCAAGTTCGCACGCGAATTTAACTTGCAATGCCCAGGCTTTGAGACGGACATCCACGGTTTGGTCGAGCTAGACGACGAAGACGGCGTGAAACGCTATTTCGCTGACTGCGTCAAAGCCTAAATGCGACTCAGGGCTTAACGTTCAACCGCGGGCCTGATGCGTACAAAGCTGGCAAAGCGCGGCACGCCTTTGTCAGTTAATCCGCGATAGCTATACGTAACCCACTGGCCCACGGCTGGTGGGTTTTCTCTTTGGAAATCACTCAGACCGGTTCCTAGTTTGAAGCGCAGGCCTTGCGGTGTTTCCACCCACAATGCGCCCGTTCGTTGCGCGTGTTTGCCTTGACCCGCCTCATGGTCTACCACTTTGGCTTCTGCATCCTCATGTTGTTTGACCTTTAGCACATCTGCGTTGCGGACACTTTGGTACATGCTGCTGCCTCGGTGCAAAACCAAGCCCTCACCACCGGCCTGAACGGTTTGATGTAGCAAGGCTTTCAAATCTGCATGCGATGTCGCTTGGCTTTGCGTCACGGCTTGCACCCAAGGTGTACCAATGTGTTTGACCAAATCTTGGTAGAGGTGGATGCGTTCGGTAAATGTTTTGGCAGATGTGGGCATATCAAACACCATGATGCGCATCGCATGCCATGCGCTGTCTGCGGTTTGTTTTTGCTGAATGACAGAGGCCGCTTGCTCAAATTGGCCAAGTCCGGCCCAAAGCTCGCCCTCAAATGGGGAGTCGGGCCAGCCTTGCACAAACCATGTGGGTGGGTTGAGTGCTTTGCCGCTTCGGCTCAGCAGTTGATGGCCATCCCAATAGCCGCGAATGCCGTCGTACTTTTCGCTCACCCAGTAGTTGGGGAGGTTTTCATTGCCTTGATACGGGTTGGCTAGCCACAGCGCGGGCGGCTGTGCTGCGGACGAGGGCGTGTCTACCATGCAGCCCAGATAGCCCAAGGAGAGGCGAGAAAGCAAATCGCGGCGTTGCATGGTCATCTCCTTGGGGCCTGGTGCCCTCAAATGTGGCCACCCGCGTGGCCAAGAGCGCCAGCTTACTCGGCTACTGGCTCAGCAATGCCACCCACAACTTGGCTAAATCCGCCGTCGACATAGGTAATTTCGGCAGTCACACCGGAAGCCAAGTCAGACATCAAGAACGCGGCCACGTTGCCCACGTCTTCGATGGTCACGTTACGACGGATAGGGGAGGCCTCGGCCACCGCGCGCAAAATCTTGCCAAAGTCCTTGATGCCGCTGGCGGCCAAGGTCTTGATCGGGCCCGCGCTGATGCAGTTTGCACGCAGGTCGCGGCCTTTGTTGCCCAAAGATTCGGCTAGGTAACGCACAGACGACTCGAGCGATGCTTTAGCCAAGCCCATGGTGTTGTAGTGGGGCACCGTCCGGATGGCGCCCAAGTACGACAAGGTCAGCACAGCTGATTTGTTGTTCAAGTAAGGCAAGGCGGCCTTCGCCATGGCTGGGAAGCTGTAAGCGCTGATGTCATGGGCGATTTGGAAACTTTCGCGTGTTAAGCCATCTAGAAAATCGCCGGCAATCGATTCACGTGGTGCGAACCCGATGCTGTGCACAAAGCCATCAAAGGTTGGCCAGTGGGCGGAGAGGTCTTTGAACATTTGGTCGATTTGTGCGTCGCTGCTGACGTCGCAGTCGAAAATCAGTTTAGAG
>CAIODK010000186.1 GCA_903856995.1 uncultured Burkholderiales bacterium | reverse complement strand
GTCGTTTGACCACTTCGCTTGAGACGCACCACATGCTGAACCGCCGCTTCTTACTCTCGCACCCCGCCCACTTCATCGCTCTTGGCGCAGGCGCGGGCCTGTCGCGTCTTGCCCCCGGGACTGCGGGCACGCTGTGGGCTTGGGCGGTGTTTTTGCTCTTGCAAGTTTGGTTGAACCCGCTACAAATGGGCGTGCTGATTGCCGTTTCGACGCTGGTGGGCTGGTGGGCTTGCACGGTGACTGCGCAACACATGGGCGTCGCTGACCCAGGCGCGATTGTGTGGGACGAGGTGATCGCATTTTGGTTGGTGCTGTGGCTGGTGACACCGACCACGTTTGGGGGCCAACTGGGTGCATTTATTTTGTTCCGCTACTTTGATGCAGCCAAGCCCGGCCCCGTGCGTTGGGCTGACGGTCTGTTCAAAGGGTTTGGTTGGCGCGGGGGTTGGGGCATCATCTTTGATGACTTGGTGGCTGCGTTGTGCACCTTGTTGGTCATCGCCATTTGGAGATCACTATGAGCGCGCATGCATTGACAGAACAACTCGCCGAAGCGCTGCAACAGCACGGCTGGATGCTGACCACGGCTGAAAGCTGCACCGGCGGCATGATTGCGGCTAGCTGCACAGATTTAGCGGGCTCAAGCAACTGGTTTGAACGCGGCTTTGTGACCTACTCCAATTCAGCCAAACACGAGATGTTGGGTGTCGATTCGGAGTTGATTGACGAACACGGCGCTGTCAGCGAAGCGGTTGCGCAATCGATGGCCTTAGGTGCTTTGCGTCACTCACGCGCCCAAGTGTCGGTGGCCGTGACAGGCATTGCGGGCCCCACCGGCGGTTCGGCCGATAAACCCGTCGGCACCGTGTGCTTTGCATGGGCCACGCCAAGCGATGCAGGCCCCACCTTGGACGCGGAAGCTGCGTGGGTCAAGACCGAGTTGATGCACTTCTCTGGCGACCGCGCCGCAGTGCGCGAGGCGACCACGCAACATGCGCTGAAAACTTTGCTGGCGTTGCTCGCGCAACACTGAGCCAGGCGCACAACGCGCAGCCGCTCAGACGGGCAAATGCGCTGGAAAAACCTTTGCCACTGCTACCCCCAACCGCGCCATGCGGTTGCGCATGGTCAGCACCGCTTTGTCTTTGCTGATGAGCTGCGTTTTATGTTCAGCCGCTAGATCGATGAACTTTTGATCGTCTGCATCCCGACACACAAACAGGGCTTTGGCCGCGGTAGGCATGAGCTGGGCATGGGTGTCGAATTGCGCCAATATGTGCTGCGCGTTGAGTTGGCTGAAGGCCAAACGCTTGACGATGTGGGTGTATGCCAACACGCGTTCTAGCTCATCACGCATGACTTGCGTGGCGAACCATTGCACGGTTTTGCGCTCCAGCGCTTCTAACAACGCAGGCGTGGCGGGGTCTTTGTAAAGCCACAGATCGAGCACGATGTTGGTGTCGATCACCACACGCACAGGTGCTGCGCTGGTCAAGTCCGCACTCACGCTTTGGGTGGCTTGTCGCGCATGGAGCCTGCACGCAAGTCAAAGCGGAACATGCGGCATTCAATCGGTCCGTTCCACAAGGGGACGCGACGCGACTCTTTGAAGCGCATGCGACTGGGCAGCTTGAGGTCGGGGGTCAACATCCAGGCGGTCCAGCCGGGGTAGTTTTTCTTCCAATGGCTGGCGAGTTGGGCGAAGAAGTCGCCGCCATCTTCGGTCTGTGCAATGTCGCGAGCGCCAAAGCGTGGCACGTCATCGCGCACCATGCCGGAGTCGCCCAATGACTCGTCGTCAAAACCAGCATCGCCATTGCTGTTCACGTCTTCGTAAGGTGACACGTATTCGGTGGGGGGCGAGTAGCGCGCTCGACGTGCCGCACCCGCAATACCTGCGGCCTCGATACGTTCGCCGTAGGGTGGGTTGACCAGCATGACGCCGGGCACCTCGCTGGGGGGCATCCGTTGCAAGGCATCACCGCCGCGCAGTTGCACGGCGTGGGCCACGCCTGCACGCTCGGCATTGCGTTGCGCAAAGTCGACCATACGAAACGCCACATCACTGCCATACACGGCGGCGCGGGGCTCGC
>CAIODK010000185.1 GCA_903856995.1 uncultured Burkholderiales bacterium | reverse complement strand
GCCAGAAGGCAAAGAGATGGTGATGCCAGGTGACAACGTGTCGATCACTGTGAAGTTGATCCACCCCATTGCGATGGAAGAAGGCTTGCGCTTCGCCATCCGCGAAGGCGGTAAGACGGTTGGCGCTGGTGTGGTTGCTAAAGTTATTGCTTAAGCAAGGAATATAAATGTCCGCTAAGCAAAAAATTCGCATCCGCCTGAAGGCGTTTGACTACAAACTGATTGACCAATCAGCCGCTGAAATCGTTGACACTGCCAAGCGCACCGGTGCGATTGTCAAGGGACCCGTGCCTTTGCCAACACGCATGAAGCGTTTTGACATCTTGCGTTCACCGCACGTCAACAAGACCAGCCGTGACCAGCTCGAAATCCGTACCCACCAGCGTTTGATGGACATCGTGGACCCAACTGATAAAACAGTTGACGCCTTGATGAAGCTCGACCTGCCAGCGGGTGTGGACGTCGAAATCAAATTGCAGTAATGCAGTTTTGGAGTGGGTTAATTGCCCATTCCAACCACCGCGCCAAAGAGTAGTTGCTCTTGGCGCGGTTTTCGCGATATACTCGCGGGCTCCGTGCAATTTGTATGGGGATTTATCAACCGTCTTTCACGCAAAAACGTAACTGCCAATTGAAGTGGTTGCGGTGAGAGTTTTGGAGAAAACAATGAGTCAAAGCATCCGTTTGGGATTGCTGGGCCGCAAGGTGGGCATGATGCGTCTGTTCACTGATGATGGGGATTCAATTCCTGTCACGGTGTTGGATGTGTCCAACAACCGCGTGACCCAAGTAAAAACCCAGGAAAACGACGGCTATGTGGCCTTGCAGGTCACATTCGGCGCACGTAAAGCATCTCGTGTGACCAAGCCTATGGCTGGCCACCTTGCGAAAGCAGGCGTAGAAGCCGGTGAGATCATCAAAGAATTCCACGTGACCGCTGATGTCGCAGCTAAGTACGCCGCTGGCGCTACTGTGCCTGTGACTGACGTGTTTGCAGTGGGCCAGAAGGTGGACGTGCAAGGCACGACCATTGGTAAGGGCTTTGCTGGCACCATCAAGCGTCACCACTTCAAGTCACAGCGCGCGTCGCACGGTAACAGCCGTTCGCACAACGTGCCTGGCTCTATCGGTATGGCACAAGACCCAGGTCGCGTGTTCCCCGGTAAGCGCATGTCTGGCCATTTGGGCGACGACATCGTGACCACACAAAACCTCGACGTGATTCGCATCGACGAAGCTCGCCAACTGTTGTTGATCCGTGGCGCTGTGCCTGGTTCAGCCGGTGGCTTCGTGACTGTGCATCCCGCCGTCAAAGCTAAAGGAGCGAATTGATGCAAGTCGAACTCCTGAACGATCAAGGTCAAGCTGCGTCTAAATACGATGCACCAGAAGCCGTATTCGGTCGTGAATACAACGAAGATCTGGTTCACCAGATCGTGGTTGCTTACCAAGCAAACGCGCGTCAAGGCACTCGTGCCCAAAAAGACCGTGAGCAAGTTAAGCACTCCACCAAAAAGCCGTTCAAGCAAAAAGGCACCGGCCGCGCTCGCGCTGGTATGACGTCATCGCCTCTGTGGCGTGGCGGCGGTCGCATTTTCCCGAACATGCCTGACGAGAATTTCACACAGAAGATCAACAAGAAGATGTACCGCGCTGGTATGGCTTCGATCTTGTCCCAACTGGCCCGCGAAGGTCGTTTGGCTGTGGTTGATTCCCTCACGGTTGACGCTCCTAAAACCAAGCTGTTGGCAGCCAAATTCAAGGCCATGAACCTTCAATCTGTGTTGGTGATCTCGGAAGAAGTTGACGACAACTTGTACTTGGCTTCACGCAACTTGCCAAACGTGTTGGTGGTTGAGCCTCGCTATGCTGACCCATTGTCATTGGTGCACTACCGTAAAGTGCTCGTGACCAAGGGTGCCATGGACAAACTCAAGGAGATGTTCGCATGAGCCACGGACACAAACAAACCAAATTCGACGAAGGTCGTTTGATGCAATTGCTGGTCTCTCCCGTCGTGTCCGAAAAGGCCACCATGGTTGCAGAAAAGCAAAACGTCGTCACCTTCAAAGTGCTGCAAAACGCTGCCAAACCCGAGATCAAGGCCGCTGTGGAATTGATGTTCAAGGTTGAAGTGCAAAGCGTCAATGTGGTCAACACCAAAGGTAAGGCCAAGCGTTTTGGTAAGTCCATGGGCCGTCGCGACAACGTTCGTAAAGCTTATGTGACCCTGAAGCCAGGTCAAGAACTGAACATCTCTGGGGAGGCCGCTTAATCATGGCAGTCATCAAGATGAAACCTACGTCGCCCGGTCAACGTGGCGTCGTTAAAGTTACCCGTGATCACCTCCACAAAGGTGAACCTTACGCCCCGTTGCTGGAACCCCAGCACCAAAAAGCGGGCCGTAACAACAACGGTCACATCACTACCCGTCATAAGGGTGGTGGTCACAAGCATCACTACCGCGTTGTGGATTTCAAGCGTAACAAAGACGCAATCCCTGCAAAAGTAGAGCGCATTGAATACGATCCAAACCGTACGGCACACATCGCTTTGGTGTGTTACGCAGACGGCGAGCGTCGCTACATCATTGCGCCTCGTGGCTTGGAAGTTGGCGCATCTTTGCTCAGCGGTTCGGAAGCTCCGATCCGTGCAGGCAATACATTGCCAATTCGCAACATTCCAGTGGGTTCAACCATCCACTGTATCGAACTGAAACCAGGTGCTGGTGCGCAAATCGCGCGTTCAGCTGGAACATCGGCCACTTTGTTGGCTCGTGAAGGCATTTACGCTCAAGTGCGTATGCGTTCTGGTGAAGTTCGTAAGATCCATATCGAATGCCGCGCCACCATTGGTGAAGTTGCAAACGAAGAACACAGCCTCCGCCGATTGGGTAAAGCTGGTGTCAAGCGCTGGATGGGTATTCGCCCAACCGTGCGTGGCGTCGCTATGAACCCTGTGGATCATCCACACGGTGGTGGTGAGGGTCGCACCGGTGAAGGCCGTCATGCAGTTGACCCATGGGGTAACCTGACTAAAGGCTACCGTACCCGTAACAACAAACGCACACAAGTCATGATTGTGTCGCGCCGTAAAAAGTAAGGGGTAACAAATGACACGCTCTCTCAAAAAGGGTCCGTTTGTTGACCATCATTTGGTTGCCAAGGTCGACAAGGCCATCGCAATCAAAGATAAAAAGCCAGTGAAAACTTGGTCACGTCGTTCCATGGTCTTACCCGATTTCATCGGTTTGACCATTGCTGTGCACAACGGCAAACAACACGTGCCTGTTTACATCACTGACCAAATGGTGGGTCACAAGTTGGGCGAATTTGCTCTGACTCGTACCTTCAAGGGTCACCCTGCGGACAAAAAAGTCCAGAAAAAATAAGGAAAGAACATGGAAACACGTGCAGTCCTTAAGGGCGTCCGTTTGTCGGTAGACAAAGGTCGTTTGGTCGCAGACATGATCCGCGGCAAAAAAGTTGACCAGGCTCTGAACATCCTGACATTCACGCAGAAAAAAGCTGCGGG
>CAIODK010000184.1 GCA_903856995.1 uncultured Burkholderiales bacterium | reverse complement strand
CAAACTGCGAGCCATCTTGCTTGAAGCCTGCCTCCATATTGAAGATGGCTTTGAAAACTTTTTGGACGCCACCAATGTGGTCGCCAATAGCGGTTTTGCCGCCCAAGTGTTGCTTCAAATAGGGCGCGGCGGTCAGGTGGTCGGCGTGGGCATGTGTCTCCAAAATCCACTCCACCTTGAGATCGTTCGCCTTCACAAACTCGATCACCTTGTCCGCAGAAACGTGCTTGGTACGACCGGACTTGGGGTCGTAGTCCAACACCGAGTCAATGATGGCGCAGCTGGAGCCCGGTTTTTCAAAAACCACGTAGGTGACCGTCCAGGTGGCGGCGTCAAAAATGCCGTGGACTTGGGGGGTGAAGGAAGCGGTGCCCATGGAAAACTCCTTTTCAAATAAGTCCATGATAGTATATTGACAGATAATCTGTTTGTCAATATACTATCGTCAACTTCTTCACAACTGGCAGGAAACAACGCCATGGACACCTCCACCTTAGACCTCGAAACAATGAAAGCATCGGCAGGTCGGGCCTGTCGACTGATGAAAGTGCTCTCTAACCCGGACCGCCTCATGCTCTTGTGCCAGCTCTCACTGGGAGAAAAGCGGGTCGGGCAATTGGAGGAAATATTAGGCATCGTGCAGCCAACCCTGTCCCAGCAGCTCACGGTGCTGCGTGATGAAGAGCTGGTGAGCACCCGCCGGGACGGCAAAAACATCTATTACCAAATCGCCAGCCCCCAGGCGCTGGCGGTCATGAACGTTTTGTTCGATCAATTTTGTGGACCACAAGCAGGAGAAGCGGTATGAATTTAGATTGGGCGCATTTCACGCCTTGGGCCTCCCTCACGGGCGGCATCGTTTTGGGCATTGCCTCGGCCATCTTCATCTTGGTCAACGGCCGAATTTTGGGCATCAGTGGAATCTTGGGCGGACTGTTGCCACCGAAGGTGGGTGACACCAGTTGGCGGATTGCGTTCCTGCTCGGGTTTGCGGCAGCTCCTACCGTGTTTCACGCTCTGGTACCGGCCCAGTACATCGTCGCCCCTCGCATTGACGCCACTGAGCTGACGGTCATCGCTGCCGGTTTGTTGGTGGGCATCGGAACCCGCTACGCATCAGGCTGCACCAGCGGTCACGGTGTGTGCGGCTTGTCACGCCTCTCACCCCGCTCATTGGTCGCCACCGCCTCATTCATGGGTGCTGGTTTTGCCGTTGTTTATGTCATGCGCCACGCCATTTAAGGAAATCAACATGCTTCACAAAAATACGGTCTACCGCTTTGCGGAGTTTGCAGTGGGACTCCTGTTCGGGATTGGACTCATGTTCTCGGGCATGACAGACCCCGGCAAAGTGATTGGTTTTCTTGACTTATTTGGTACCTGGGATCCATCCCTGGCACTGGTCATGGGCGGCGCAATCATGGTGGGCTTTTTCGCCTTTGCCGTGGCCAAAAAACGCACCACCACTTTTTTGGGCGGCGTTATGCGCTTCCCCACCACCATGGACATAGACAAGAAGCTGGTGCTTGGGAGTCTGATGTTCGGCACGGGCTGGGGCTTGGCGGGGTTCTGCCCCGGTCCGGCGCTGGTTTCTATGGCCGATGGACAACCCAAAGCGCTGCTATTCGTGGTGGCCATGTTGGTCGGAATGGTGGGCTTTGAGTTGATGGACCGATTCGTCCACTCACCTCGAAAAGCCCAAGTTAACGTAGCTTGAACATAAGAACTGGAGACACTATGGACATCAAAACTCTTACCGCAAATCTGAGCATCAGCCCCCAAATCCTGCCGTCCGAGATGCAAGCGGTCGCCGAGGCCGGCTTCAAAGCCATTATTTGCAATCGTCCCGATGGCGAAGGTGCAGACCAGCCCAGCTTCAAGGAAGTGGCTGCGGCTGCGCAGCAATTCGGTTTGGAAGCCCAATACCTGCCTGCGGAAAGTGGCAAAGTGCGCGACGAAGACGGCAAGGCGTTTGGCCAGCTCCTCAACACGCTGCCAGGGCCTGTGCTCGCTTATTGCCGCACCGGCATGCGCTCAACCACTATGTGGGCCTTGTCGCAAGCGGGCATCACACCGTTGCCGCACATATTGGAAGCATCGCAGAAGGTGGGCTTTGACATGAAGTCTCTGGTACAACGCATCGCGAACGGTGGCAAAACGCCCTCGAATCAAGCAGATGCCAGCCACGACGTGGTCATCGTCGGTGGTGGTGCCGCAGGTGTTGCGGTTGCATCCAGCCTGTTGGCACGCAGCCCTTTGCTGGACATTGCGATCATCGACCCGGCCGATGCCCACTATTACCAACCTGGCTGGACCATGGTGGGCGGTGGAATTTTCAAGGCAGGCCAGACAGCACGCACCATGTCTTCGGTGATCCCCACCGATGTGAGCTGGATCAAGGCCGGTGTAGCGGCCTTCGAGCCGGATAACAACCAAATCATTTTGGAAGGCTGCCGCGTGGTGAAGTACAAGCAGCTGGTCGTCTGCCCGGGCTTGAAACTCGACTGGCAGGGTATTGAAGGTTTAAACGACACCCTGGGTCGCAATGGTGTGACCTCCAACTACCGGTTTGACCTGGCTCCCTACACCTGGGAATTGGTGCAAAAGCTCAAAGGTGGCAAAGCGCTCTTCACCCAACCGCCCATGCCAATCAAATGCGCCGGTGCGCCGCAAAAAGCGATGTACCTCTCCGCTGACCATTGGACCCGCCAAGGCGTCTTGAACAACATCGACATCCAGTTTTGCAATGCCGGTGCCGTGCTGTTTGGCGTGGCCGACTATGTACCCGCATTGATGGAGTACGTGAAGAAGTACGGTATAGGTCTGAATTTTGGCGAGACACTGGTGTCCGTGGACGGCGCGGCCCGCAAAGCCACGTTCCTGAAAAATTTGCCTGACGGTAGCAAAGAAAAAGTGGTTCGTGACTTTGACATGATCCACGTGGTTCCTCCACAAAAAGCGCCTGACTTTGTGCGCGTGAGCCCCCTGGCAGACGCCGCGGGGTGGGTGGATGTCGACCCCGCCAGCCTGCGCCACAAATCCTATGTGAACGTCTTTGCTTTGGGCGACGTGACCAATACCAGCAATGCCAAAACCGCCGCCGCTGCACGCAAGCAAGCGCCGGTGGTGGCCAACAATGTGCTGGTCGCCATGGGCCAACTCCAAGGCGAGGCCAAGTACGATGGCTATGGCTCGTGTCCACTGACGGTCGAGCGCGGCAAGATTGTGCTGGCCGAATTCACCTATGGCGGCAAGGTGGCACCCAGCTTTCCGAAGTGGCTGATCGATGGCACCAAACCGTCGGCGCTGGCGTGGTACCTCAAAGAACGCATTCTCCCGCCCTTGTATTGGGAGGCCATGCTTAAGGGCCGCGAATGGTTGGCCCAACCGGAGATGAAAGGTTGATGAACAAGACATCTGCCTGGCGGGGCTATCTGCCCTCGGTTCCTTTGCTGGACTGGGCTTCGACCTACCAACGCGAGACCTTTGCGAGCGACGCCATCGCTGCGGTGATCGTGACCATCAT
>CAIODK010000183.1 GCA_903856995.1 uncultured Burkholderiales bacterium | reverse complement strand
CGTGAAGAAGTGGTGTTTGAGGAGCGTGTGGAGATCCAAGAGCACCCTCCGATTGCCGTGCACATTGAACCTGAAATGATGGAAGTGCCCAAGAGCGCACGCGTGGCCAAAGAGCGTCAAAAGTCGTTGTTTACCGATGCCGCAACCGATTCACGTTTGCCTCAAGTTGATTTGCTCGACGATCCTTTGGTGCGTCAAGACACCGTGTCCCCCGAGACGCTGGAAATGACCAGCCGCATGATTGAGAAAAAACTCAAAGACTTCGGCGTGGATGTGCGGGTGGTGGCGGCATCGCCCGGTCCGGTGATCACGCGTTACGAGATTGAGCCCGCCACCGGCGTGAAGGGCTCACAAGTGTTGAACCTCGCCAAAGACTTGGCGCGTTCTTTGTCGCTGGTATCCATCCGAGTGGTGGAGACCATTCCTGGCAAAAACTACATGGCACTTGAGCTGCCCAATGCCAAGCGTCAGTCGATTCGTTTGAGCGAAATTTTGGGCTCAGATGTGTACAACGAATCCAAGTCCATGCTCACCATGGGATTGGGCAAAGACATTGTGGGCAACCCCATCGTCGCCGACTTGGCCAAGATGCCCCACGTGTTGGTGGCAGGAACCACCGGCTCGGGTAAATCGGTGGGTATCAATGCCATGATTTTGTCGTTGCTCTACAAAGCCGAAGCACGCGATGTGCGTATCTTGATGATCGACCCCAAGATGTTGGAGATGTCGGTCTACGAAGGCATCCCGCACTTGTTGGCACCTGTGGTGACCGATATGCGCCAAGCCGCGCACGGCTTGAACTGGTGCGTTGGCGAAATGGAGAAACGCTACAAGCTCATGAGCAAGCTCGGCGTGCGTAACCTGGCCGGCTACAACGCCAAGATTGACGAAGCAGCGGCGCGTGAGGAGTTCATCTACAACCCCTTTAGCTTGACGCCAGAGCAGCCCGAACCCTTGCAACGTCTGCCGCACATCGTGGTGGTGATCGATGAGTTGGCCGACTTGATGATGGTGGTCGGCAAGAAGATTGAAGAACTGATCGCACGTTTAGCGCAAAAGGCGCGGGCCGCAGGCATTCACTTGATTTTGGCCACACAACGCCCCAGCGTCGATGTGATCACCGGCCTCATCAAGGCCAACATTCCGACGCGTATCGCGTTCTCGGTGGGTTCCAAGATTGACAGCCGAACCATCCTTGATCAAATGGGTGCAGAGGCCTTGCTGGGCATGGGTGACATGCTCTACATGGCCAGCGGCAGTGGCTTTCCCGTGCGTGTGCACGGAGCGTTTGTGAGCGACGAAGAGGTGCACCGCGTGGTGAACTACTTGAAGAGCCAAGGTGAGCCCGACTACATCGAAGGCGTGCTCGAAGGCGGCACGGTCGACGCTGACGGCAATGCCACAGGTCCCGATTTGTTTGGCGATGTGCCTGCCGAAAAAGACCCGATGTATGACCAAGCCGTCGAGGTGGTGCTGAAGAACCGCAAGGCCAGCATCTCTCTGGTGCAACGCCACTTGAAGATTGGCTACAACCGCGCCGCCCGTTTGGTGGAGGACATGGAAAAAGCAGGCATGGTCAGCGCCATGAGTAGCAATGGTCAGCGTGAAATTTTGGTGCCCAGACGCGATGAGTGAGTTGATGAATCGTTGGTCTTTGTCTCGTGCAAGCACTGTGTTCGCTGTGGCTGCGTTGTGTGCAAGCGCGGCTTGTGCCAGCAGCCTCGACACCTTAGAGATATTTTTAAAGTCCACAAAAAGCGGTCGTGCTGACTTCACGCAAGTGGTCACGCCACCTGCCAAAGCAGGGCAGACCACCATGCGCAGCAAAACGTCGACCGGCCAGTTTGCGTTCGTGCGTCCCGCCCGATTTCGCTTTGACTACATCAAACCATTCCCGCAAATCATCGTGGCCGACGGCCAAATCTTGTGGCTGTATGACGCCGACCTCGAACAAGTGACGGCACGAAAACAAGCCCAGGCTTTGGGCAGCACGCCGGCAGCTTTGGTGGCGACTGCGGTCGACTTGGGTGCCTTGCAAAAAGAATTTAGCTTAGAAGCACAAACCGATGCCGATGGTTTGCAATGGGTGCAAGCCACGCCAAAGAACCACGAGAGCACCATCCAATCGGTGCGCATGGGCCTGCGTGCAGAAGGTGCAGCAGTGAGCTTGAGCAAGCTCGAAATATTTGATGCCATGGGCCAGCGCTCAGTCCTCAGCTTTGAACGTTTTGAGATCAACCCTGCGGGTCTCGGTCCAGCGCAATTCAACTTTGTGCCGCCCAAAGGCGTGAGCGTTATTCGCCCTTGATGCAAGGTTTGCCGCCTTTGTTACGCGCTGACACCCGCTTGGTGGTGTTGGGCAGCTTCCCCGGCGTGACTTCGCTGCGTGCCCAGCAGTATTACGGCCATCCGCAAAACCAGTTTTGGAAAATCATGGCCACGCTGCTGGCCCCCAATGCCTCAGCCGTATTGGCTCTGCCTTATGTCGATCGGGCGCAATGGCTGCTCAGCCAAGGCGTGGGCTTGTGGGACGTGTATGCCGCGTGCGAACGCGAAGGCAGCCTCGACGTCCACATTCAAAATGCACAGTCCAATGACTTGCAAAGCTTGCGCATGCGCTGCCCCGCTTTGGTGGCGATTGCGCATAACGGCGGTGAGAGCTTCAAGCATGCCAAGCTCACGCAAACGCTAGGGTTGCCTGTGCATCGTTTGCCGTCCACCAGTCCTGCGCATGCGAGCTGGACATTTGAGCGAAAGTTAGCGGCTTGGCGTGAGGTGTTTCAAACGGCAGGGTTACCTTGTTCAAGCGAGGCCCTTCGCTACACTTCCCCTATGTACGAATCAAAGCCTTTTTAAGCGTGTCCTCCACCCACATTCCTCTTGCCGAACGTCTACGCCCGCGTACGCTGGGCGACGTCATTGGCCAGCAACATTTGCTGGGCGAGGGGATGGCGTTGCGGGTGGCGTTTGAGTCGGGCCAGCCACACAGTTGCATTTTGTGGGGTCCGCCTGGCGTGGGCAAAACCACCATCGCCCGTTTGATGGCGGATTCGTTTGATGCTCAGTTCTTATCAATCAGTGCGGTGCTCGGGGGGGTGAAGGAGATTCGCGAATCGGTGGAGCAGGCGATTGCCGCGCGCGATTCGCTGGACCCTAAACGCACCATCATGTTTGTCGATGAAGTTCACCGCTTCAACAAAAGCCAGCAAGACGCGTTTTTGCCGCATGTCGAATCTGGCTTGTTCACCTTCATTGGCGCGACCACCGAGAACCCGTCGTTCGAAGTGAACTCGGCTTTGCTTTCGCGTGCTGCGGTGTATGTGTTGCAGTCGCTCAGTGACGAAGACCTTGGAAAAATTGTTGCAAAAGCGCAAGCGATCAGTGCGGTCCCCGCTCTGGAACAGCAGGCTTTAGAGCGTTTGGTGGCTTACGCCGATGGCGATGCACGACGTTTGCTCAACACGCTTGAAACTTTATCGGTCGCAGCGGGTCGAGAGAAGTTGGAAGAAATCAACGACGCTTGGCTGCTGCGCGTGTTGGGCGAGCGCATGCGTCGCTACGACAAAGGCGGCGAACAGTTCTACGACACCATCAGCGCGCTGCACAAATCGGTGCGTGGCTCGGACCCAGATGCCGCTTTGTATTGGCTGGTTCGCATGCTGGATGGTGGTGCAGAGCCCAAATACATGGCGCGCCGTTTGATCCGCATGGCCTCCGAAGACATCGGTCTGGCCGACCCGCGCGCTTTGCG
>CAIODK010000182.1 GCA_903856995.1 uncultured Burkholderiales bacterium | reverse complement strand
GAGCTCTAAATCTATCTGTGCCAGTTGAGACTTCAATCGGACACGCTTCTTGAGATCCTGGATGTCGAATGGCGCATGGATGACGAGGTGGCCGTCAGGGCTTGCTACTGTTTGCGATGGCGGTTGCCGCATCCTGATGGCAGGCAACTGTTGTTCAATCTCCTGACGTCGATCGATGAGTGATTTGACAGATTTCATAGGGCCTCCTGATAAAAGCCCCATTGGACTTCTTACCGTTATCGCGGTGTAGCGTGCGGATTCATCAGCGAAGTGCAACACCCTGGATTTCAGTGCTTAAGGGTTGAGTGCTGCGGGTTGTTTGCGGTCAGTCGTGTACCGGTTTCACATTGAATCCAGGTGTACACCGATCCGAGCAAGTAGCTGATCAAAATCAGGTTGACCTTGGTAGTAGAGAGCAGAGGACTTTTTGTATTCCCGAGCAAAAAGATCTCGCTGCCCAGAATCGTTCAGGGTGAAGGCTGGATTCTTGGCGATCACCAATTCATCACCAGACCGAAAGCGTTGCACTTTTCGGTCCTGATACGTCTGCCCCTTCATGAAATCCTGAACTTCGGGTAGATCAAGCAAGCAATACACGTCGTAGTAGTGACGCAGAAAGTTGCCAGGGAATTTTTGAGCCTCAGCCAAACGGCGGTACTTGGTCGAGATGGTTTGGAGCTTCTCGACGAACGTGTGTGTCGGCGCGTAGCAGGGCACGTCGGTGGCACGGTTATCGACAACTTCAACGCCCCGGTTAAAAGCGAAATCTAAAGCCCAAGAGGAGATGGTGACGGGTCGGTTGGGTGCAGTATCGTCGAACCCCAGTTCTAACAGGATGCCGTCTTTCAAACCTGTGACGTTGGCTGCGCGGGGTGAGTAGACGAGCCGAATGCCTGCGCTGCGCATTTTTTCATCGTCAAAGAAGGTGTCCCGCTCAACACTGTCGATACCCGGGATGCGGATGCGTTTTGACAACGCGTCGTAATAAGCACGCCGCGAATCGATGTGGGCTGGTTTGTCCTGGTTGCGCCCTGTTTTGACATCCATGTCAGCAGGCGGCTTGATGCGGATGTCAATGTCTTCTGAGAAACGATGGATGACCCCGAAGCCTTTGGACAGCGAGGTGCCGCCCTTTAATTCGAACACAAAGCCTTGAGCCTGGAGTCCCCACAGGCTGTGCATGATCCAGTAGTCTTTTTCGACCAACATGGGGTCGAGCGCGCGCTCGTTAGCGACAACCGAAAGCAATTGATCGAAGTCACGTCGTTCGTGAAGAAAGTCAGCCACCGACCCACTCCCGAACGCGTTTGCGAGTGGCCATGTTGCCGTAGCTGTCCAATGCCTGTTGGAGTCGGGGTTGATTAAAAGACATCAGCTTGGTGCGGGCCTGGCTGAGCACAGCGTCGCGGTCTTCGGCCAATTCCTCCAAGTTGTTCAGCAGGTCCACATACAGGAATTCGGAAGTTAGTTTTTTAGGGAAGCGAGGCTTTACTCGGAAATTAAACTGTCGGTTGCCCAGTTTGAAAACGCCATGACGTTTGTGGTTGTAGACCAGTGTGCTGTTGTAGAGCTGGGTGGTGCCCAGGCCCACCGTGTTGTATGACGACGGAGAAAACACCAAAAAATCCTTGTCACGCAGAAATCCTCTCACCACCTGTTCGTCAGTGGGTGGCAAGGGACCAAAGTTCGATTGCTTGGGTGCGTAGTAAAGCCCCTGAGCCAATTTTTTGAGCACCCCAGTGG
Source organism: uncultured Burkholderiales bacterium (assembly GCA_903856995.1). GTDB lineage: Bacteria > Pseudomonadota > Gammaproteobacteria > Burkholderiales > Burkholderiaceae_C > Limnohabitans. Next base: position 294 of record CAIODK010000182.1, on the reverse strand, counting down.
ACACCAGTTCATTCAGATGCCGATCAACTGCATTACTCAGGCGAGCAAGATCTTCACGCCGATAGACACGGCCAGCTTGCAGCTCGTCCGCAAGGTGCGCTGTGGCACCCCTTAGGGGAGGCGTAAATAGTGTGGCAGCGGCTGACATAGAGGCTTTTTCATTGAAGTTTCATGCATTTTAGCGCTTCTTGCCTGACGTGTCACTCCCCTTGATTTGAGTGCATTGTTGGGCTGCGGACGCGGATTCAAGGGTGATTTACGGAATTGAACCGCCGTCCGCAATTCTGTAGAGTT
>CAIODK010000181.1 GCA_903856995.1 uncultured Burkholderiales bacterium | reverse complement strand
GACCAAAGCGGCCAGTGCAATCTTGGATGCATCGGTTTGGCGTGCGAACATGGACTCACCAAAAACCGCGCATCCAATGGATACACAATACAGCCCACCCACCAGTTCACCCTCCACCCAGGTCTCAACGCTATGAGCAAACCCTGCGGCATGGAGCTCTTTGTACGCATCAATCATCTCGTCCACGATCCAGGTCCCAGGCTGCCCTTTACGCGAGGCGTGAGCGCAATGGCGGATAACTTGTTCAAAATCAAAATCGATTCTTATTTCACTTCGTGAATTTTGAATGAACTTAACTAATGTTTGCCGTAAGGAACGGTGCAACTTGAAGTCGTGGGTTTGAAGCACCATGCGTGGATCGGGGGACCACCATAAAACAGGCTGACCTTGGCTAAACCATGGAAACATACCTTGTGTGTAGGCCTCGTGCAAACGAATGACAGACAACCCACCCCCCGCGGCAACCAAGCCCGCCATGTCTGTTCCTTTTTTTTGAGCAGACTCAGGGTTTGGGAGGGGGGTGTTTTCCTCAATCCAAGGGATGTTGAGCGCCATGTTTTTCATAACCCGTAGGTATTGTTTATCAGTATATGAACCGGTTGTGACTAACTTTTACTAAAGAAGCATTGTTAAGCATTGAAAAAACAATACAACCAAATTTTAGTAGCTCCATGGTGGAGAACTCCCTACAATTCCTCGCTCATCTGTGAAAAAAACTCACAGCATCCCCTCTAAGTTATCCGGAGCGATCTATGCAATTGATGTGGGTATCTGGGCCCACCGCCTCAGTGCGGACCTTTTCCATCACAGCTCAAAAAGTGTTGCTGGGGGTGTGTGCCTCTGCGTTTGTGTTGGTCACTTTTGGCGTGTTGTTGCATTTCATCGGTTTTCGTATTGCAATTGAAATGAGTCCTAGTTTGGCGCGCAGCATGGGCGGCGTGACGACGGAGGCAGAGCAGCAAAAAGTTGAGGCGGTGTACCGTGAACACTTGGATACGTTGCGCCAAACACTCAACTCCACAATTCAAGAAATTCGACAACTCGAAAGCTTGAAAAATAGATTCATGGAAGTCGCGACGCCCATCAATTTACGCGACAAATACATCAAAAAAGACGAAGGGCGTGGCGGGCCATGGATTCCTCCACGTTTTCAGTATTCGTCTGCCAAAGACTTGAACCAAGATTTTTCGACTGCAGAGGATGAGTTCTCGCAGACCCAGGCTGCGGTTACGAACTTAACGCGTAATTGGTCCTCACAGTTGAGCTGGCTTAATGCGCTGCCGACAGGCATTCCTGTCGGAAAAGACTTTCGCGTCACCAGTGGGCGGAGAGGTCTTTGAACATTTGGTCGATTTGTGCGTCGCTGCTGACGTCGCAGTCGAAAATCAGTTTAGAGTCAAAGTCTGAAGCGAATTCGGTGATGCGATCTTTGAAGCGCTCACCCACATAGCTGAAGGCCAACTCGGCACCTTGGTCATGGCAAGCTTTGGCAATGCCATAAGCGATGGATCGATTCGACAACACGCCGGTGATTAACAGTTTTTTACCAGACAGGAAACCCGTTTTTGTACTCATGTAAAACTCTCCAAAAAAATCTTGCAGAATTGTCGCATGCGTAGCTTGCTCATTTTTTTGGTGTTTTTCTGCTCAAGTCCGTCTTGGGCCGGCCATGCCTACGCCCAATTTGGTGATGTGAAATACCCTGCCAATTTCAAAAACTTTGATTACGTCAATCCAATTGCCCCCAAAGGCGGCGAACTGGTGCTGGTCCCCGCTTCTCGTTTGTCGAGTTTTGACAAGTACAACCCATTCACCCTCAAGGGCAATGCAGCCCCTGGGTTGACAAATTTGGTGTTCGAATCCTTGCTCACGGGGACTATGGATGAGCCCACCACCGCCTATGGTTTATTGGCTGAAGATGTGACGGTGGCGGCTGATCGTCGCTCGGTTACTTTCAAGTTGCGTCCACAAGCGCGTTTTCATAACGGTGATGCGGTGCTGGCTGAGGATGTTCGGTATTCGTTTGAGAGGTTGATCAGCAAACAGGCGGCGCCGCAATTCCGTACGTTGTTTGCAGATGTGTCTGCGGTGGCTGTCGTCGACCCACGCACCGTGCGCTTTGATTTCAAGCGTGTCAATCCTGAGTTAGCGCTGATCGTGGGGGGGATGCCCGTGTTCAGTCGCCATTGGGGCGAAGAGGAGGGGCATATGAAACCCTTCGACAAAATCGTCACCGATGTTCCGATTGGCAGTGGACCCTACAAAATGGGGCACGTGGTATTTGGTCGTGACGTCAGCTACGAGCGAGATAACAATTACTGGGCGCGTGACCTGAACGTGCGCAAAGGACTGTTTAACTTTGATCGCATCACCTATCGAATTTACAAGGACAACACGGCTCAACTCGAAGGCTTCAAGGCTGGGGAGTTCGATTTGGTGCAGTCCTTTATCGCCCGCGAATGGGCGAGGGGTTTCACTGGTAAACAATTTACGAATCGCCAATTGATGAAGAGCGAGTTCAAGCACGGCAACGCAGGCGACTTTCAAGGCTTTTTGTTCAACACCCGTTTGCCCAAGTTCAAAGACGCACGCGTTCGTGAGGCCATTGGTTTGGCAATGGATTTTGAATGGATGAACCGACAGCTCTTTTACGGCGCCTATAGCCGTGTGCGCGGCTATTTTGTAGCCAGCGATTTCGAGTCAACTGGCTTGCCAGACGCTGCGGAGCTAGCTTTGCTCGCGCCATTGCGTGACAAACTGTTACCCGATGTTTTCAAACAAGCCGTGCCCATGCCCCCGCGTACATCGCTAGACCCAGCTTCAGGGGAAACGTTGCGCGACCATTTGCGCAAAGCCAAAGGCTTGTTGGCCGATGCAGGTTGGACCTATCGCGATGGGGCTTTGCGTAATGCCAATGGCGACCCCTTCACGATTGAGTTTCTTGACAATTCTGGCGCGATGGGGCGTGTCATTACGCCGTACACCAAGAACTTAGAGAAGTTGGGTTTTCTTGTGAGCTACAAGGTGATTGACTTTGCAATTCTGCAGAAGCGATTGGATGTGTTCGACTTTGAAATCATTAGCAATCGCCATGTGGGCAGCGAGTCACCTGGCACGGAGCTGATGGAGCGTTTTGGCTCGAAGGCCGCAACCACGGAGGGTTCAGGTAACTTCATGGGCATTCAAGATCCAGCGGTGGATGCTTTGTTGGAGCACGTCATCTCTGCTAAAACGAGGCCTCAGCTCATCACCGCGGTGCGGGCCCTCGACCGCGTGTTGCGACACAGCCATTACAGCGTGCCCCATTGGTATGGTGGTGTGCACCGAGTGGCATGGCGCAATGGCCGTTTTGAATTGCCAGCAGTGATGCCACGCTACTACCAACCAGAGGGTTGGGCATCGTCATCGTGGTGGGCCACCATTGATAACCGAGCCACGTTGGCTGCCACGAAGAGATCGGAGCGTGCGCCGTGACCTCATACATCCTCAAACGGCTGTTGTTGATGGTTCCGACCTTGTTGGGGGTACTGATGATGACCTTCGTGGTTATTCAATTTGTGCCTGGCGGACCTGTCGAGCAAATGGTGTCGCAACTGCAAGGGCGTGACAGTGGCGGGGAGGGTGCTGCAGTGGCCGGCGCAGGCTACCGAGGGCGTCAAGGCGTAGACGCCGCGCGCATTGAAGAAATTCGTCAGCAATATGGGTTTGACAAGCCCGCTCCTGAGCGGTTTTGGCAAATGCTTCAACAGTTTGCGGTTTTTGATTTGGGTAAGAGTTTTTTCTATCCCAAATCCGTTTGGGAACTGGTGAAAGAAAAACTGCCGGTCTCAATCAGCTTGGGGCTGTGGACTTTCTTTTTGAGCTACCTCATCTCCGTGCCATTGGGTGTGGCCAAGGCGGTCCGTGCAGGTTCGCATTTTGACCTTTTCACCAGCTTGATTGTGTTGGTGGGCTTTGCCATTCCTGGTTTCGTATTGGGCGTCGCCTTGCTGGTAGTGTTTGGTGGTCAGTTGCAATGGTTCCCATTACGCGGTTTGACTTCTGCCAATTGGGCGCAGCTCAGTTGGGTGGCTCGCATCACCGACTATCTGTGGCACATCGTTTTGCCTGTGATGTCCAGCGTGTTGGGGGCTTTTGCCGTGACCACACTGCTGACAAAAAATGCCATGCTGGAAGAAATACGCAAGCAATACGTCTTGACCGCGCGGGCCAAAGGTTTGTCTGAGCGACGTGTCATCTGGCGTCATGTGTTTCGCAATGCGTTGATCCCTTTGGTCACGGGGTTCCCGTCGGCATTCATAGGTGCGTTCTTCACCGGATCGTTGTTGATTGAAACCTTGTTCTCATTGGATGGTTTGGGCCTGTTAAGTTACGAGAGCGTCATGCGGCGTGACTACCCTGTGGTGTTGGGGACGCTGTATTTGTTCACGTTGATTGGTTTGGTGACCAAGCTCATCAGCGACCTTTGTTATGTGTGGGTGGATCCGCGTGTCAAATTCGACTAATGCCTCTTTATCCCCGACGCAGCGAGCTTGGCTCCGCTTCAGGCGCAACCGTTTGGGCTTTTACAGCTTGGTGTTGTTCGTCTTATTGTTCGTCATGAGTTTGTTTGCCGAGGTTCTGTGCAACGACAAACCTTGGATCGCGCGCTACAACGGTAGTTTTTACGTACCCATCGTGCATAACTTGCCGGAGACCACCTTTGGAGGAGACTTTGAGACGCCCACCGATTTTCTGGACCCCTTCATCCAAGCGCAGTTCAACAAGCCCGGTAATTGGGCTCTGTACCCACTCAACCCCTATCACCACAGCACGCTGAACTACTTTGCCACGCAACCCAACCCAGCCCCGCCTTCGGGGGATAACTGGTTGGGTACCGACGATCGTGGCCGCGATGTGGTGGCGCGCCTGCTGTATGGGTTTCGCATCTCTGTCTTGTTCGCTTTGGCGTTGACGCTCTTTGGGACAGTCATTGGCATCTTGACCGGCGCTTTGCAAGGTTTCTTTGGCGGCAAGATTGATTTGGCGATGCAGCGCTTCATGGAGGTTTGGGGCGCCATGCCTGAGTTGTATTTGCTCATCATCTTCTCCGCCGTGTTTGATCCCAGTATCACCTTGTTGTTGGTTTTGTTGGGCCTGTTTGGTTGGATGGGTTTGTCAGACTATGTGCGTGCGGAGTTTCTGCGTAACCGCCAACTTGATTACGTGCGTGCCGCGCGTGCTTTGGGCTTGTCAGATGCGCAAATTATGTGGCGACACGTGTTGCCCAACAGTTTGACACCGGTGGTTACCTTCTTACCGTTCCGTATGAGCGCAGCCATTTTGTCGCTGACCTCGCTCGACTTTCTCGGGCTAGGCGTTCCGCCAGGCACACCCAGCTTGGGCGAGTTGTTGGCGCAAGGCAAAAACAACATCGATGCCTGGTGGATATCTTTATCCACTTTTGTCGTGTTGGTGGTCACGTTGATGCTGCTCACCTTCATGGGGGATGCCTTGCGCGATGCGCTGGACCCGAGAAAGGCCAGCACATGAGATTGCCTTTGCTTCAGGTACGCGATTTGCGCATTGGATTCCAAGGTGAAGATGTCGTCAAAGGCATCAGCTTCAACCTAGATTTAGGCGAGAAACTCGCCTTGGTAGGCGAGTCTGGTTCGGGAAAGAGCGTTACCGCCCTGAGTTTTGTGAAGTTGCTTGAAGGCGCCCGCGTCTCGGGGCGCGTTTTGTGGACAGCACAAGATGCCGAGACATTGCGCGCCGATGCCACCGATGCGCCACAAACCCTGGACTTGATCAAGCTCAAAGAGCGCGATTTGGTCAATATTCGTGGCCAAGACATCGCCTTTGTCTTTCAAGAGCCCATGACCGCGCTCAACCCACTCTTCACTGTAGGGGATCAAATTGCAGAAGTGCTAGAAGTCAAGCGAGCCATGAGCAGGGCAGAGGCTTGGCACGAGGCGGTCGAGTTGATCAACCTCACCGGCATCCCCGAGCCCGTTCGCCGCGCCAGCATGTACCCGCATCAGCTCTCAGGCGGTCAACGCCAACGGGTGATGATTGCGATGGCTTTGGCGGGCCGCCCGCGTTTGTTGGTGGCAGACGAGCCGACCACGGCCTTGGATGTGTCCTTGCGCACCCAAATTTTGGATCTGCTGAGCGATTTGCAAAAACGTTTCGGCATGGCAGTGTTGTTGATCACCCATGATTTGAATACGGTCCGCCAGTTTGCCGACCAGGTGATGGTGATGGAGAAGGGTTGCATTGTTGAGTCTGGCCAAGTCGATGTGGTTCTAACGTACCCAGAGCATCCTTACACGCAGCGTCTCATCAACAGCCAACCCCCGCGTGATGTGGTGGCCGCCAACGTGAAGGCGCCCCTGCTAATTCAAGCCAAGGGTTTGAGGGTTAGCTACCCCATAAGGCGTGCCGGTTGGCGCGGTTGGTTTGGCGGCGACACATTTGAGGCGGTTCATGGCGTTCATTTTGACTTGCGGGCTGGCCAAACCTTGGGTGTGATTGGAGAGTCAGGTTCCGGGAAAACTACGCTTGCCCTAGCCGCTTTGGGATTGGTGCCCAGCCAAGGCGCGCTCTCCATCGCAGGCGCCTCTTGGCAGGGCAAGTCCGTTCAAGATTTGCCGTTGCGTCGCCAAGTACAGGTGGTGTTTCAAGATCCCTTCTCATCCTTGTCTCCCCGCATGAATGTGCAAGAGCTGGTGTCCGAGGGTTTGACTCTGCACGCACCCGAGCTGGATGCCTTGGGTCGGTTGCGTCGCATTTTGGTGACCTTGGCTGCGGTAGGCTTGACCGAAATTGAATTTCCTGGGCTCTTGCAGCGCTACGCACATGAGTTTTCTGGGGGGCAACGTCAGCGCCTAGCGATTGCGCGGGCTTTGGTGGTTCAGCCCAAGGTATTGGTGCTTGATGAGCCGACCAGCGCCTTAGATGCCACCACGCAGTTGCAAGTCCTGCAACTTTTGCAAAAACTCCAGCGTGAGCGGGGTTTGAGCTACTTGTTGATCACCCATGATGTCGCGGTGATTCGCGCCATGGCGCACCATGTCATGGTCATGCAAGCTGGCAAGGTGGTGGAGTCTGGCCCAGTCGATCAAATTTTGAACACGCCCCAAGCGCCCTATACGCAAATTTTGGTGGGGGCATTGCGCTAAAAATAGCGTTTATCCTTTGATAATCAAGCATTTAGGCGCTACAATGAGAGCTTCACGACCAAACGGGCGGGTAATTACCGCTCGTTTTTTTTGGTCGATTGTTTTTTGATCACTTGATTTTGAAGGTTATTCCTCGACGTGAGTTTGCAGCAAATCGTAGAACAAACCGTGACCGGCTTAGGTTACGACCTGGTAGAGATTGAACGCTCCGCCGGGGGACTCTTGTGCATCACGATCGATATGCCTTGGGCGGCAGACGCCCCTGTGCAGGCCATCAATGTTGAGGATTGCGAGCGCGTGACGCGTCAGTTGCAGTTCGCGCTGGAAGTCGATGGCGCTGATTACGCTCGCCTAGAGGTGTCCTCACCCGGCATTGACCGCCCTTTGCGCCATCAGGCCGATTACGAGCGTTTCGTAGGCGAAGAGGTTGACCTGACTCTCAAGGCCCCGATGGGTGCTGCTGCCGCAGGTCAAGTGTCGGCAAGTCGTAAAAAATTCCGTGGCACCTTAGAACGCACCGATGACGGGGCAGGTTGGCAAATCACCTGGCGTGATGAAGTCAAAGCCAAGCCTGGTCAAAAGATTAGTAAAAAAAGAGCCGATACCCCAATGCATGCATTGGGCTTCACGCTGGACGAGTTGCGTGAAGCGCGTCTGGCCCCGATTGTGGATTTCAAGGGCAAAAAGCCCCGTTGAACGTAGGTAAGAGAAGGAGTAACCGATCATGAACCGCGAAATGTTGATGTTGGTCGAGGCGATCTCGCGCGAGAAAAACGTCGAGCGCGATGTGGTTTTCGGCGCCGTTGAATTGGCGTTGGCCCAAGCGACCAAAAAACTGTATCAAGGCGATGTGGACATTCGTGTGGCCATGAATCGTGATTCTGGTGAGTACGAAACCTTCCGTCGTTGGTTGGTTGTGCCTGATGAAGCGGGCTTGCAAAACCCAGAAGCTGAAGAGATGCTGATGGATGCCCGCGAACGCGTGGCTGACGTCGAAGAAGGTGAATACATCGAAGAGGGCATCGAGTCTTTGCCTATCGGTCGTATTGGCGCGATGGCTGCCAAGCAAGTGATCTTGCAAAAGATTCGTGATGCTGAGCGTGAAATGTTGCTCAATGATTTCATGTCGCGCGGCGACAAAATCTTTGTCGGCACGGTCAAGCGCATGGACAAGGGCGACATCATTGTCGAATCCGGTCGTGTGGAAGGCCGTTTGCGTCGTGGCGAGATGATCCCGAAGGAAAACTTCCGCAGTGGCGACCGTGTACGCGCCATGATCATGGATGTCGACCTGACCTTGCGCGGTGCGCCCATCATCTTGTCTCGCTCTGCGCCTGAGTTCATGGTTGAATTGTTCCGTCACGAAGTCCCAGAGATTGAACAGGGCATGCTCGAGATCAAATCGTGCGCCCGTGATGCTGGTTCACGTGCCAAGATTGCTGTCATCTCCCACGACAAGCGTGTGGACCCCATCGGTACTTGCGTCGGCGTGCGTGGCACCCGCGTGAATGCGGTGACCACCGAGCTCGCAGGTGAGCGCGTGGACATTGTGTTGTGGAGTGAAGACCCCGCACAATTCGTGATCGGCGCTTTGGCTCCGGCCAACGTCAGTTCCATCGTGGTTGACGAAGAGCGTCACGCCATGGATGTGGTGGTGGATGAGGAAAACCTCGCTATCGCCATCGGTCGTGGCGGTCAAAACGTGCGCTTAGCCGCCGAACTGACCGGTTGGAAGATCAATATCATGGACGCGGCTGAGTCTGCGCAAAAGCAAGCTGACGAAACATTCAGCATCCGCGAGTTGTTCATGGCTAAATTGGACGTGGACCAAGAGGTCGCGGACATTCTGATTGAAGAAGGTTTCACCAGCCTCGAAGAAGTGGCCTACGTGCCATTGCAAGAGATGTTGGAAATCGAAAGTTTTGACGAAGACACCGTCAACGAGCTGCGCACACGTGCCAAGGATGCGCTGCTCACCATGGAAATTGCACGCGAAGAGAGCGTCGAAGAAGTTTCGCAAGATTTGCGCGACCTCGAAGGATTAAATGCGGAGTTCTTGCCTATGTTGGCTGAGAGCGGCGTACACACCCGTGACGATTTGGCCGATTTGGCCGTAGACGAGCTCACAGCCATCACTGGCCAAAGCGAAGAAGAGGCCAAAACCCTGATCTTGAAGGCACGTGAACATTGGTTCACGGGTCAAGAGTAACGGTCATGGCGAGGAAGATCACATATGTCCAGTACGACCGTAGCCGAGTTTGCAAGCGAACTCAAAAAACCAACCGACACCCTGCTTGAGCAACTCAAGGCAGCTGGTGTTCCTAAATCTTCGGCCGGCGATGCGCTGACCGACGGTGACAAGCAAATGCTTTTGAGCCATTTGCAAGCCAGCCATGGCACTGTATCTGCCGAGCGCAAGAAAATCACCTTGGTCAAGAAGTCGACCACGGAGATCAAACAAGCTGACGCGACAGGCAAAGCACGCACCATCCAAGTTGAAGTGCGTAAAAAACGCACCTTCGTCAAGCGTGACGAAGATGAAGCCACAGACGTACAAGTCTCTTCAGCCCCTGCTGTTGAGGAAGTCTCTGTCGCGCCTGTGATTGACCATGCTGAATTGGCACGTCGTGAAGAAGATGCGCGCCGCCAAGCTGAATTGATCCGTCGCCAAGAAGAAGAGCTGGCTGAAAAACGTCGCTTACGCGAAGAACAAGAAGCCAAAGAACAAGCCAAGGCTGAGGCCGCCAAAGCAGAGTTGGCTCAGGCCGCCGCCGCAGTGGCTGCTTCATCAGCCACTGACGCAAAGGCAGAAGCCTCAGAACCTGAGATCGACCTCAAAGCACAGGCCGCAGAAGTTGCGCGTGTGCAGGCCGCTGCCGCGTCCAAGGCCCGTGCTGATGAAGATACAGCTCGTGCAGCCGATTTGGATAGCCGTCGTCGCAAAGCTTTGGCAGAAGCCGAAGGCATTCGCTTGATGATGAGCACGCCACAGAAAACTATGGTGGCCAAGAAGCCTGAGCCGGTACCTGATCCAAAGGTCATCAAAGGGACTTTGCACAAGCCCGCAGGTACACCCGGCGTGGCTCGTCCTGGCGCACCTGCTGCTGCAGGCGCTGCCGGTGCTGCGGCCCCTGGCAACAAAGAAGTCAAGAGCGCCAAGTTGTCATCCAGCTGGGCCGATGAACAAGCCAAAAAGAAAGCCATCAAAACTCGCGGTGATTCGAGTGGTGGCGTGGGCCGTAACAGCTGGCGTGGTGGCCCCAAAGGCCGTCGTGAACGTGACCGTGATGACGGCCGTGCACCTCAAGCCCCTGTTGAAGCACGCGTGCTCGAAGTTCACGTGCCAGAAACCATCACCGTGGGTGAATTGGCCCACAAGATGGCAGTTAAAGCCTCTGAAGTGATCAAACAGTTGATGAAACTCGGCCAAATGGCCACCATCAACCAGCCTTTGGACCAAGACACTGCCATGATTTTGGTTGAGGAACTGGGTCACAAAGCGGTAGTTGCTGCGTTGGATGATCCTGAGGCATTTACTGAAGAAGAAGCGTCCGCGCATCAATCTGAATTCCTGACTCGCGCCCCTGTGGTCACGGTCATGGGTCACGTTGACCACGGAAAGACATCTTTACTGGATTACATCCGTCGCGCCAAAGTCGCTTCGGGCGAAGCCGGTGGTATTACCCAGCACATTGGTGCCTACCACGTGGAAACAGCGCGCGGCATGATTTCGTTCTTGGACACGCCCGGTCACGAGGCCTTCACGGCCATGCGTGCCCGTGGTGCGAAGGCAACCGACATTGTGATCTTGGTGGTGGCTGCGGATGACGGTGTGATGCCGCAAACCAAAGAGGCTATCAAGCATGCGAAAGCTGCTGGCGTGCCCATCGTGGTCGCGGTCAACAAGATTGACAAACCCGGTGCCAACCCAGAACGCGTCAAAGGCGAACTGGTGGCCGAAGAGGTCGTGCCAGAAGAGTTTGGTGGTGATTCACCTTTCTGCGAAGTTTCCGCCAAAACCGGTGCAGGTATTGATGAGTTGCTCGAGCAAGTGCTTTTGCAAGCCGAAATTTTGGAACTCAAAGCACCTGTCGACGCCATGGCCAAAGGTTTGGTGATTGAAGCGCGTTTGGACAAAGGCCGCGGTCCTGTAGCCACGGTACTGGTTCAGTCCGGTACGCTCCATGTGGGCGACGTGGTGCTCGGCGGTCAAACCTATGGCCGCGTGCGCGCCATGCTGGACGAGAACGGCAAATCCATCAAATCGGCGGGGCCATCTATTCCTGTCGAGATTCAAGGTCTCACGGAAGTGCCACAAGCCGGCGACGAGTTCATGGTCATGACGGACGAACGTCGTGCCCGCGAAATCGCGACCTACCGTGCAGGCCGTGTGCGCAACACCAAGTTGGCCAAGCAACAAGCGTCCAAACTGGAGAACATGTTCTCCGACATGACGTCTGGCGAAGTCAAACTGCTGCCCATCATCGTCAAAGCCGACGTACAAGGTTCGCAAGAAGCCTTGGCTGCCTCGTTGCTCAAGTTGTCGACCGCCGAAGTCAAAGTCCAGTTGGTGTACGCCGCTGTGGGTGGCATCAGTGAGAGCGATGTGAACTTGTCGATCGCTTCGAAGGCTGTGATCATTGGTTTCAATACGCGTGCCGATGCCGGCGCGCGCAAGTTGGCTGAAAACAATGGTGTGGACATTCGCTACTACAACATCATTTATGACGCTGTGGACGAACTCAAAGCGGCCATGTCCGGCATGCTCACACCAGACAAGAAAGAAGAAGTCATCGGTACGGCCGAAATTCGCCAAGTGTTGCGCGTCAGCAAGATTGGTGCGATCGCGGGTTGTATGGTCACCTCAGGTCTGGTGCGTCGTTCCGCCAAGTTGCGTTTGTTGCGCAACAACGTGGTCATCTTCACGGGCGAACTCGACAGCTTGAAGCGTTTCAAAGACGACGCCAAAGAAGTCAAAGAGAACTTTGAGTGTGGTTTGACGGTCAAGAATTACAACGATATCGTCGAAGGCGATGTGTTGGAATTCTTCGAAATCAAAGAGGTTGCACGTACGCTGTAAAGCGGAATTTGTATGGCACGTAAACCAAGCAGCACCCCTAACCGTAGCTACCAAGTAGCCGACCAGATCCAGCGCGATCTGGCCGAATTGATCGCGCGTGAGTTGAAAGACCCACGCGTGGGCATGGTCACGCTGCAAGGCGTGGAAGTGACGCCGGATTACGCACATGCCAAAGTGCATTTCAGCGTTTTGAATGGTGACCCAGTCAAAACAAGCGAAGGCTTGAACCAAGCTGCAGGGTTCCTGCGCAATGGTTTGTTCAAACGCTTGCACATTCACACCGTCCCGACCTTGCATTTTGTGTACGACCGCACGCCAGAGCGTGCATCGGACATGAACGCCTTGATTGCCAAGGCCGTTTCATCCCGTGCGAAGGAAGACTAAGCATGAACGCGCCGCGCACCAGGGTGCAGCGACGCCCTGTGCATGGGGTGTTGTTGCTGGATAAACCCTACGGACTCTCAAGCAACGACGCCTTGCAAAAGGCGAAGTGGTTGCTGCGCGCTGAAAAAGCGGGCCACACCGGGACTCTCGACCCGTTGGCCACCGGTGTTTTGCCACTGTGTTTTGGCGCTGCCACCAAGTTCAGTCAGTTGCATTTAGATGCAGACAAATCTTACGAAGCAATTGCGGTGCTTGGCGTGCAAACCAGTACGGGTGATGCAGAAGGCGAAGTTGTCGCTGAAAAATCCGTGAGTTTCACACCTGCACAACTGCAAGAAGTACAAGCCCAATTCACGGGCCCCATCGCGCAGGTTCCGCCAATGTACAGTGCCTTGAAAAAAGATGGCAAAGCCTTGTATGACTACGCTCGTGCCGGTATCGAGGTAGAGCGTGAAGCACGCCACATCGTTATACATGCCTTGGCGTTGGAAGAGATAACACCAGAGAGCGGTCACCGTCGGTTGAAAATCACGGCCACGTGCAGCAAAGGCACCTACATCCGTACTTTAGGTGAAGACATTGGATTTGCGCTCGGGACATGCGCGCATTTGAGCGCCTTGCGTCGCATTCAGACAGGCCCCTTTGCACTGCGTCAATGCATCACCCTCAGCGACTTAGAAGCTCTGTCAGAGTCTGAGCGCGAAAAACATGTGTTGCCCGTCGAGACCTTGCTCGATGGACACACGCCTGTCACCCTTGCCCCAGAAGATGCGGGCAGGTTTTTGAGCGGTGTGCGCCGCCGTGGCTCTTGGCCCGACTGCACCCACACCGCCGTATACGGCCAAACACCGCACGCCCTCTTAGGGACTGCGCACGTGACAGCCGGTGAACTGATTCCGGGGCGCTTATTGAGCCCCATCGAAATTCAATCAATTTTGGAAAAGGCCCTAGCATGAGTAAACAAATTCGTAACATTGCGATCATCGCCCACGTTGACCACGGTAAAACTACCATGGTCGACCAGTTGCTGCGTCAGTCCGGCACCTTTGCCGAGCATGAAAAAGTCGTCGACACCGTGATGGACAACAACGCCATCGAACGTGAACGCG
>CAIODK010000180.1 GCA_903856995.1 uncultured Burkholderiales bacterium | reverse complement strand
TTCAAGCAGAGCTCTGCTGCCATTTTGGTCGGCTTCAACTTCTAAAGCCTGCAAAGGCAGATCATGAGAGGGACTTATCATCCCTCTCATGAAACTCTCTCCTAGAGCCCTTGGGCTCAGCGCGGCGGTGGTGACGGTGCTCATTTGGTCGTCGTTCATCGTCGTGGCTCGCGCTTCGGCCGCGCATCTCTTACTCCCCCTTGACATTGGTTTTCTACGCATCATTGGCGCAGGCTGCGTGCTGCTGCCTTGGGGTTGGTGGCTCATGCGGGCGCAGCGACAAGCGGGGGAGCGCGTTGGCTCGCTCATGGGTCTATCGCCGCTGCCTCTTCGCATCACGGCACTGGCAGGGCTTTTCGGCAGCATGCTCTACGCCATGTTGGCCTACTCTGGCTTTTTCTTCGCGCCTGCTGCGCATGCCTCTGTCTTAATGCCCGGCAGCCTGCCGTTGTGGACTTCGTTGCTGGCCATCGTGGCATTACACGAACACATCACCCGCGCACGCGCCATTGGCTTGGCCTGCATTGTGTTGGGCGACATGTTGGTGGGTGGCGCTAGTTTGCTCAAAGCGCTGGATGGCGGCGAGATCTGGAAGGGTGACGTGTTGTTCATTTGCGCAGCATTTTGCTGGGCCTGCTACAGCGTGCTGGTGCGACGCCACGCGCTAGACCCTGTGCGCGCCACCATTGCCATTACCGCGTTTTCTTGCGTCACCTTTGTACCGGTCTATGGTCTGGCCGCATTCATGGGATGGCTGCCGAGCCATCTAGGCTCAGCACCTATCCCGGAGATGGTGTTTCAAGCGATTTACCAAGGCATCGGGTCGGTGGTGATTTCGGGCATCACCTTCAACGTGATGATTCGTCACTTTGGTCCGGTTCGCTCGACCATGATCACGGCACTCGTGCCCGGGCTTTCGGCTTTGGGCGCGGTGACGTTTTTAGACGAACCGATGCACCTCAACTTGATGACAGGCCTCGCACTGGTGACCTGTGGCATCTTGTTTGGGGTGAGGAAAACTCAGAACTCCAAGCTCTGACCTTCCGTGGTGTGCACCACTTTGATCTTGCTGCCTTTCATGGCATCTTGAAACTCGGCCAAAGTGCCTTTGGCAAGCGGGTTGGAGTTGTAGTGAATGGGCATGACCATCTTAGGTTTGATCCATGTGCGCACGGCAAATGCAGCGTCCACGGGGTCCATGGTGAAGTTGCCGCCGATGGGGATGAGCACCAAGTCAGGCTTGTAATGTTCGCTGATGAACTTCATGTCGCCAAACAAGCCGGTATCGCCCATGTGCCAAATCTTGAAACCATTCTCAAGCTCAATGATGTAGCCGACGGCCTCGCCCGCAGGATGTGACTCATTCTTGGTGGTCGCAGGGTTGTTCCACACCAACAAGGAGGAGTGCTCCGCGGCCACGGCAGTCACCTTGATGCCAGGCAATGGTTTGACGTGGCCACTTTTATTGAACCGGTGGGTCAAATTAGCAGGCAAGACGCCAAGGGTGACGAGCGGCGTCATCATGTCAGCGGGGCCGTAAAGAATGGTGTTGTTGAGTTTGGCCAAGGCTGGGGCATCGCCCAAATGGTCCACGTGGGCGTGCGTGACCAATAGCAAGTCGACTTTTCCCAATGCATTCAAATCGGCTTTAAAAGCCTCAGGGGCTTTAGGGCCACCACTGATCCAGGGGTCAATGACGATGGTTTTTCCACCCGGTGTTTTGATGCGAAAGCCTGCTTGGCCTAGCCACAGCAACTCTGTTTTACCCAAGGCGGGGGCCACTGTTTGTGCCTGCGCGTGCGAACCCACAAGGGAGACGGCGACGAGGGCGACGGCGCAATGGCATTTCAACCAAACTGCTAATTTCATAAAAAAATCCTTCACGGTTAAATGATTAACGTGAAGGATGTTTCTGCAAAAAGAGATTTTTGAGAAGAGGGTTTTCCTGAAAACCCCAGCCCCTGAGTAGCGCAAGCGACAGCGGCTATTTGTGACTCAGTGCGTTACTGACCAGCTTCGAGGTGATGTCCACGATCTGAATCATGCGGTCATAGGCCATACGGGTGGGGCCAATCACGGCCAAAGTTCCCACCACGTGCCCATCCACCTCGTAGGGGGCGCTGACCACTGACAGCTCTTGTATCGGCACGATCTTGCTCTCGCCACCAATGTAAATCCGCACCCCTTCGGCTTGGGCAGAGCTGTCCAACAAACGGACCAATTGGGCCTTTTGCTCAAACAAGTCAAACGCGCGGCGCAGGTTGCCCATATCGCTAGAGAAGTCACTCACCGCCAACAGATTGCGTTCGCCGCTGACGACCACGTTGTCTTGGGTATGGGTCAGTGCCTCGGTACTCACTTTCACAGCGGCTTGCATCAAGCTGGCGATTTCGCTGCGCAGGGACTCCACCTCGACCAAAAGTTTTTCGCGCACCTGCTCAATGGCCATGCCTGCAAAATGGTGGTTCAAATAATTGGACGCCTCAACGAGTTGCGAGGCTGTGTAGTCGGTCTCGGTGAACAGCACACGGTTTTGCACATCACCCTCGGGCGAGACGATGATGACCAACAATCGCCGATCTGAGAGTCGTAAAAACTCGATGTGGCGAAACACCGAGCTGCGACGCGGCGCAATCACCACCCCCACAAACTGGGACAGGTCTGACAACAAATGCGCGGCGTTGGCAATGACCCTTTGCGGTTGATCGGGGGCCAAGGTGGGGGTTTGCATGTGGCTGCGTTCAGCCGTCAGCATGGTATCTACAAACAAGCGGTAGCCGAGGGCGGTGGGAATGCGCCCGGCCGAGGTGTGCGGGCTGGCAATCAGGCCCAAACCCTCTAGATCAGACATCACATTGCGGATGGTGGCTGGCGACAGTTCAATGCCCGTGGCACGAGAAAGCGTGCGCGATCCAACGGGTTGCCCGTCGGCGATATAGCGCTCTACCAGCGCTTTGAGCAGTAACTTGGCGCGATCGTCTAGCATGGTCATCCTGTTGTCGAATTTTAGTGATGTAATTTGCCTATGAAATCGAAGTTTCGTCACATCGCGTTATTTGGTAAATACCACCAATTTGTGGGCAGTGCCAAGCCATCTTCTCGCGAAACCCTTGAGGGGATCGCGCAGTTTCTACACACCCAAGGATGCGAGGTCATCCTAGAGCACGATACCGCAGCTGGATCAGGTCTTCTCGGCTACACCGTGATGACGACCGAAGAAATCGGTAAATCGTGCGACCTTGCCATTGTGGTTGGCGGTGATGGCACGATGCTGGGCTATGCCCGTCAACTGGCCCCCTTCAACGTGCCACTGATCGGCATCAACCAAGGTCGATTGGGTTTCATCACCGATATTCCTTTGAATGAAGTGAAAAACACACTCACCGCCATGCTGGGCGGTGAATACGAAGAAGACAAACGCGCCCTGATGCGCGCCAAGGTGTGGCGCGATGGGCATTGCGTGTTCAACGCCTTGGCCTTGAATGATGTGGTGGTCAACCGTGGTGCAACCTCAGGCATGTTGGAAGTCCGAGTCGCCGTGGATGACCGCTTGGTGGCGAACCAACGCGCCGACGGCTTGATCATCGCGACACCGACGGGCTCCACAGCCTACTCACTGTCGGTGGGCGGGCCCTTGCTGCATCCGTCTTTGCCAGCTTGGGTCATGACCCCCATCGCACCCCACACCTTGTCGAACCGCCCCATCGTGCTGGCCGACACGGGCGAGGTGTCCATTGACCTCGTTGCCGGTCGCGACGCCAGTGCGAACTTTGACATGCAGTCGCTGGCCTCGCTGTTGATTGGCGACCGCATCACCGTGAAGCGCTCCAACTATCACGCCCGCTTCTTGCATCCCCGTGGTTGGAGCTACTACGACACCTTGCGTGAAAAGCTCCACTGGAACGAAGGTGTGGCATGAGTTTGCGTCACATCGTTTTGCGCGATTTTGTGATCGTGCGAGAACTCGACCTCGATTTGTTGGGCGGGTTTTCTGCCCTCACGGGCGAAACTGGTGCTGGCAAATCGATCTTGATTGACGCGCTGCAACTGGTGCTGGGCGCACGTGCCGAAAGCAGTGTGGTGCGTGAAGGCGCTGTACGCGCTGAGATTTGTGCAGAGTTCGACACCACCCCTGACATTTTGAAATGGCTGGACGAGGAAGGCTTTACCGGCATCGCCGCTGACGACCCACTTTTGCTCAAGCGCACGATCGACACACAAGGCAAAAGCCGCGCGTGGATCAACGGCAGCCCTGCCACCGCCACCCAGCTGCGTGCCTTGGGCGACATGGTGCTCGACATCCACGGTCAACACGCCTGGCAAAGCCTGACCCGCCCCGAAGCAGTCCGCGGCTTGCTCGACGCCTATGCAGGCGTGAGTTTGCTAGGCCTGACGCAGGCTTGGACACTGTGGCGCCAAGCCACCCAAGCCCTGCACACCGCGCGCACCGCGCAGGCCACTTTGCAAGAAGAGCGCGAGCGTTTGCTATGGCAAATCGCCGAGGTCGACAAACTTAACCCCGCTGATGGCGAGTGGGACGAGATCAACGGTCACCACACACGCCTGTCCAACGCACAAGCCTTGATGGATGCGGCTCAAACCGCCATTGACGCATTAGAGGACGATGACCGTGGCGCGCTGCGCCTGCTGTCCAAAGCCCAGGATGCTTTGCAAAACCAAACTGATGTCGAACCAGAGTTCACCACCTTGGTGGAGGTTCTGGCTTCTAGTCTCGCGCAAGCGGGCGATGTGGCACATTCACTCAACGCCTACTTAGGCCACACCGAGCTCGACCCTCATCGCCTACAGACCTTGGACGACCGCATGTCATTGTGGATGTCTTTGGCACGCCGCTTCAAGCGCACGCCGCAAGAGCTGCCTGCGCTCTACCAAGAGTGGAAAGAACGCGTTCTGCAGCTCGATGCAGCCACCGACCTCGAGGCACTTGAAGCTACAGAGGCCAAATCTATGGCGGGCTTTCAAACCGAGGCACGCAAGGTGTCGCAAGCCCGCACAAAAGCGGCCCCTAAGTTGGCCACCGCCATCACCCAAGCCATGCAGGGCTTGGGCATGCAAGGCGGCCGCTTTGAGGTGCAGCTTGACGCTGTGGCACAGCCCACCGCCAGCGGCTTAGAAAGCATCACGTTTTTGGTGGCTGGCCACCCTGGCAGCACACCGCGTCCTGTCGGCAAAGTGGCGTCAGGCGGTGAGCTGTCGCGCATCGCCTTGGCGATTGCCGTCACCACCAGTGCATTGGGCACGGCACAAACACTCATTTTTGATGAGGTGGATGCAGGTGTAGGCGGTGCCGTGGCCGAGACCGTGGGTCGCTTGATGAAGCAGTTGGGTCAAGATCGCCAAGTGTTGGCCGTCACGCATTTGCCGCAGGTTGCTGCCTGCGCGGATCACCACTTGGTCGTCTCCAAACACAGCGATGCACAAGGCACGTCGAGTCAAGTTACCGCGCTAGCTGCCGATGCACGAGTGAACGAAATTGCACGCATGTTGGGCGGCGAGAAGGTGTCAGACACCACACGCGCCCACGCTCACGAAATGATCCAAACTTCCACAAAGATCTGACAGAAATGAAACAAGAACTGGTACTCATCACAGGCATGTCGGGTTCCGGCAAGTCCGTGGCGCTGCACGCGCTCGAAGACGCTGGGTACTACTGCGTGGACAATCTCCCGCCTGAGTTATTGCTCCCCTTTGTGCAACTCGAACATCAACACAGCGCCAGCAAAGTAGCCATCGCGATGGACGTGCGCAGCGCCGATTCACTGCCTTTGGTGCCCGCACAACTCGCACATTTGCGTGCACTGGATGTGAATATTCGTTTGCTGTTTTTGGATGCAACCACCGAAATTTTGGTACACCGATTCTCCGAAACACGCCGTCGCCATCCGCTGTCACGCCAAGACGGACAAGACGTGATTCGTGACCAACAACGCGATTTGGTCGAAGCGATTGAGCTGGAACGGGAACTGCTGTCAGAGTTGCGCGAAGAGTCGCACATCATCGACACCAGCTTAATACGCAGCAGCAAACTGCAGAGTTACATCAAATCTCTCATTTCAGCACCTGCCACGCAGCTGACTTTGATGTTTGAATCCTTCGCCTTCAAGCGCGGCATCCCCTTGCACGCCGACTATGTATTTGATGTGCGCATGCTGCCCAACCCCCACTACGAGTCAGCTTTACGTCCACTGACCGGCCGCGATGCACCTGTTGCCGAGTGGCTGGCCGAGCATGGGGCGGTGGAGAAGATGGCAAGCCAAATCACAGACTTCTTAAACACCTGGCTGCCCGATCTCAACCAAGACCACCGCAGTTACGTCACCGTGGCGATTGGCTGCACAGGCGGTCAACACCGCTCTGTCTATTTGGTGGAGTTACTGTCCAAGGCTTTTGCGCAAGAGTGGGTCACACTCAAACGCCACCGCGAATTGGACCTCAACGCCTAACGCGTGAGAAGTTTGCGCACAGGGGCCGGCAGGCCAAGTGCGGGCCAATCGCCAGCGGCCACCCATTGGCCCTCCCCCAGCGCGACGTTCTTGGCTAACTGCAATTGCACAGGATGCATGTGCAAATCTTTGTGCGTCAACACGTGCTTGAACACAGACCCTTCACGCAACTGATCGCTGTACTTCGAAGGCAAAGCAGCTTGCAAAGCGTCAAAGCTCTCAAAAACCGGCAAGCAGTACAAACCTGCCCAGATCCCAGTTTGGGGGCGCTGCAGCAGCCACACATCGCCCTTGTCGGTTTGCGCTTGCAACAGCCACAGTCGCTCTGACGTGCGTTTGAGTTTGCGTGTCTTGACGGGATACTGCTCAGGCATGCCTTCGGCCTGCGCCACACAAGTCTCTGCCACGGGGCATTGCCCACATTGCGGTTTTTTAGGGGTGCACAGCGTCGCGCCCAGATCCATCACGCCTTGGGTGTAACGCGGCATCGCGTTCATCACATCGCGTTGAGGCAACATGGTTTGGGCGATGGCCCACAAGTCTTTTTCCACGCGTGAGGATGCCAAATCTGCTTTGAAACCCAAATAGCGGGTGAGCACGCGTTTGACGTTGCCATCTAGGATGGCAATCGGTTCTCCAAAGCACAGCGACGCCACCGCGGCTGCGGTGGAACGTCCAATGCCGGGCAAAGTTTGCAAAGCCTCAGCCGTGCGAGGAAATGCACCGCCATGCAAAGCCACCACGTCTTGTGCCGCGCGGTGCATATTGCGTGCGCGGCTGTAGTAGCCCAAACCGCTCCACAGTCCTAGCACCTCATCTTGATGTGCAGCCGCTAAATCGACTACGGTCGGGAAGCGCGCCATGAAGCGCGCAAAGTACGCACACACCGTGACCACTTGGGTTTGCTGCAACATGATTTCCGACAGCCACACGGCATACGGGTCTTGCGTGTTTTGCCAAGGCAAGTGGTGCCGGCCATGTTTTTTTTGCCACGCCACCACGGTGTCGCTAAAGCGCTTCTTTGTCGTGATCATGGTTTTTGACATGTGGGGCAGTAATAGGTCGAGCGCTGGCCTTGTTGGATGCGTCGAATCGATGTGCCGCACACGCGACAGGGTTCGCCTGCTCGGTCATACACACGGGCTTCGAGTTGAAAGTAGCCAGGCTTGCCCTCCGCGCTTGAAAAATCGCGCAAGGTACTACCGCCTTTGGCCACCGCACGCGAAAGCACGTCGATGATGGCGAGACGCAGCTTTTCAGCGCGGGGTCGACTCAACCGATGGGCACGCACTGTCGGACGAATGCCGGCCAAAAACAAGGCCTCTGACGCGTAGATATTGCCGACCCCCACCACCAATTCGCCGCCCAACAAAACTTGTTTGATGACGGTGGTGCGTTTGCGCAGGCCTTGATGAAAGGTGTCTAAATCGAACCCGCCATTCAAAGGCTCCACGCCCAAATGCCCCAGCAGCTTGACGGCCTCCGGACTTTGCTCACTTGGCGCATACACCACGGCCCCAAACCGCCGTGGGTCATTCAAACGCAAAAGCCCTTGGGTGGTGTCTAAATCGAAGTGGTCATGGGCCAGCGGAGGGCTGCGGTCATCGCTGAAACGCAAGCTACCCGACATGCCCAAATGCCAGAGCAGCAAACCGTCATCCAAGTCCACCAACAAATACTTGCCACGTCGACGCACACCCAGTACCCGACGGCCGACCAAGGACTGTGGCGCTAGCCCCAAGGGCCAGCGCAGGGGCTTACCCAAACGCACCCCAGTCACGGTTGCGCCAGCAATGCGATCAGCAAAGCTTAAACGGGTGACTTCGACTTCGGGTAATTCGGGCATGGGTCGGCTTAGAAAAACAGTCAGCGATTATGATGCGGACATGAAATTCCCCTTGTCTGCAGCCCGTCTTTGGGCTTTGCGAATTGCGCTTTTAACAGCGGCCTCTTGCACCGCGCCCCTCACGGGTCACGCACAAACCGGTGAGGCCGACAAGGTAGAGAACTCGGCCATGACGGGTGAGTTGCTGTACGAAGTCCTGCTGGGTGAGCTGAACTTACGCCAAGGCGAGCCCGCCGCAGGTTTCTCGCTCCTGCTGGATGCTGCGCGCAAATCCAATGACGTGCAGTTGTATGACCGAAGCGTAGAGATCGCGCTGCAAGCCCGCTCCGGGGATGGCGCTTTGATGGCCGCACGTGCTTGGTCGCAAGCCTGGCCACAAGACCGAAAAGCCAACAGCCAAGTGCTACAAGTACTACTGGCCTTGAACCAAGTCAGCGAAAGCTTGGAGCCGCTCAAAAAAGAATTGACGCTGACGCCGGAGGCCGAACGCGACACAGCCATCAGTCTGATTCCGCGCCATTACGCGCGCGTGACGGACAAGAAGCGCGCCTCCCTTGTGGTGCAGCAAGCGCTCGAGCCTTACCTTTCCAAGAACAATGCCACAGCCGCCGTTGCTTGGACCAGCT
>CAIODK010000179.1 GCA_903856995.1 uncultured Burkholderiales bacterium | reverse complement strand
TTGCTGCCAGGGGTAGACGATGGCCCCATGACCATGGTGCGAAGCTGTTGCTTGATAGAGCGAACCGTCGAATCGCCCGACAACGTAGCGCCATAGGTGGCCAACGTCGATTTGGGGTCAGACACCTCTTTGAAGATGGTGTTGGCATCGTTGTACGCTGTGACTAAAGCATTGATTTTGTCTTTGATGGCCGTGGTGTCACGGGTCAAGTCAAGGCTAGCGGCTGTGGTGGTGGTGGACTTGAGGTTCACAGTCACGCCAGGGATCACATCCGTCAAGGTGTTGCTGCTGCGGGTGAATGTGATGCCGTCGACATTCACCTTGGCATCTGTCGCCGCTTGGTTCACCGGGTTGGTGGCCGAAAATTTCAATGCAGGCTGGACCATGGGCTCATCGCCCGCACCATAGTCAACGCTGAGCGAAAAATCCGATGGCGCACCACTTGGCCCAGTCACGAAAATTTTGTATGGATAGGTAGAGCCTGCAGCGTTTGCAACCAATGAGGCGGTCACGCCTGCATGCGCTGCGTTGATGGCATCCACCATTTTTTGAGGTGTGTCGTCCCCATTGGCCAACACGATATCGGGCGCAGCTTGGCCAGCTACTGTCAATTTGAGTGTCATGCCCACGCCGTTGTTCACCGACGCGGTGGGTTCAGGCAAGCCGCCCGCACTGAACTTGGGGGTCAAACTAAATGCACCCGCACTGCCCTGTGTACCGGTGAGCACGATTTGGTAGGGATTGGCAGAGCCATCGCCTGAGTCAACCAACTGAGCAGTCACACCCTTGTTGGATGCATTGATGAAGTCCACCACATCTTTAGGGGTGTCTTGGCCATCGGCCAAGTTGATGTCAGTGGTGGTGGTGCCAATGGTCAGAGCAAAGGTCATCGCCTTGCCGCCATTCATGGGCGCCGTCGGCGATGCCACACCGTCGCTAACCGTACGTTGCGCTTTGGCAAGCTGCGTTACTTGCACGTCATGGCTTCCCGCCAGCGCGGTCGCGCCTGGGGTGACTGTGAAAGCGCTAGGGTTGCTGTTGGCTGCCGTCAGCGAGGTAAAGCTGTTTTGATCTTTCAGGTCTGTCAACGCTGTCTTAACGTTAGACAGCACGAATGACATGGCTGCGTAGCCAGAAATACGCGATTCGTTTTTAGTGATCTTGGCGTTGATCACGTTTTCTTGCGGCACGCGTTCAGCGTCCACCAAGTTTTGAGCCAGTGAGGCCACATCTACACCAGAGCCTGCACTCAAAGAGGTGATCAGCTTTTGTGCCGCCGCCTTATTGGCCGCTGCTGTTTGAGCCGCAGACGGCGCTAATGCAGAAGATGTAGACGAACTTAATGCGGTTGTGGCCATGGCTTGGTTTTCTTAGTATTGACTTGATCGGATGCAGCTTAAAAAACTTGAGCCCATCAGCCCAAATATTTAAACAAGCTCAGCTGCGAGATCTTGGCAAAGCTGCTTTGTGCGGCTTCCAGGGCCAACTGGTCTTTGTTCATTTTGGTGATGGCGGTGGTGTAGTCCAAATCTTCCACATCCGAGCGTGTGGTTTTGAGCTGCAGCACCACTTGGTCGAGTACGGTGTTTTGCATGTCGACGATGCCCAAGTCCGCGCCAATTTGGCCCAAGCCTTGGCTGATGCCTGTTTGCAAGGTGTCCACCTCGGCGATGCCGCGCTGCATGTTGACATGGTCACCCGCACTCACAGCCGTCACCATGTCGTCTAGAGCCTGAAAGAAATCGACGCCTACTTTGCCGCCTTTGCCGTCATCTCGGACGACGCGCGTGAAGGCATCGGAGCCTGGCATGTTGAGGTTCATACGGCGGCTGTCGCCGACGTTGACCTTCATGCGGGCTTGGTCGCCTTGGTACTGCACACGGCCTGCGGCGTCTTTGCTAAAGGCAGGCACGCCAGTGCGGCTGCCCGAGAACAAATAGTTGCCGTTGCTGTCTTGGCTGTTGGCCAAGCTCAGCACCTGGTCTTTGAGGCTGTTCATTTCAAATGCAATGCTTTGGCGGTCTTGCGGGCCAAGGGTGTCGTTGGCGGCTTGCACGGCCAGCTCTTTGA
>CAIODK010000178.1 GCA_903856995.1 uncultured Burkholderiales bacterium | reverse complement strand
CTGCCGTGAAGAACTCTGTTGGCAAGTTCTTGGGGGCCGCGAGGTGGATTACTTTGGTCGTGCTGGGTTTACGCAGCGTGGCGATGATTTTTTGAAACGCCACCCAGTCTGGGATCTCTTTGTGCTTGGTAGCGCTAGACAAGAGGGCGGTACGAATCACGGCTTCGGCATCGCAGCCTGCTTCTTCTAAGGCGTCGGCGCTGAGCCCCATGTCATCGGCGAACCAAATGGCTGCATCGATGACGTTGGCTACTTGTTGGCGCTTGCCCAGTTCAGCTTGGTAATCGGGTAAGTTGCAGAGTGACCATTTGGCCAATTGCGGAATGTGTTTGTCCGTGAAGCCGCCATGCTCATTCATCCCAAAGTGCGTGTTTTGCGGCATCACGATGAGGGCTTTGAGCATGTCAGACGCAGCTTTGGAGCGTGACATGAACGAGTGCTCTCGCAACTCCGCTGCAGCTTGGCGCAAGTCGCCAGCGCTTTGGATTTCGAGCGTGAGGCTGACCATGTTGACGATACGGTCCTTCGCTTTTTCTAGCTCAGGGCGCAAAAATTCGCTACCGAAGTAGCGCGCAATTTGGACCATACCTTTGGGTGCGTCGGCTTGAATGGCATCGAGTTTCGCGCTGTCCAAAATGCCGTGCTGAATGCCGTAGGCCAGCGCCTTTTCAAAGAAAGGACGGTCATCAAAAAGGGCGACGGTTTGCATCATGATTTGCAGCAGGATCAGATGGCAGATTCTTCGTCTGAGTCCCGTGCGACGGGCGTGGCTTGACCTCGGTCGGTGGCGCTGGTCTCGACTTTGCCGTCGTCATCTTCGGAATCTTCTTCGGACAGGCCTGCATCATGGGCGCGTGCTTTAGCGCGCAAGACCAACAACATTTCTATGAACAGGTCGGGGATTTGGTGGCGCAAGATCCAAGCGAGTTGCATCCAGTCTTGGTCGGCTACTTCATCTTCTTCGACGCGGGGCTTCACATAGGCGGAGCCGAGCAGGGCGCTTTCAGACAGCATGTCGCCGTCGTCTTCCATGGTGTCGAACGTGCCGGTGCGTGCAAAGGCTTCGATGCGACTCCACTTTTCACTGAAGTAATCTGCCAGGGCTTCAGCGCCGCCTTCTAGATCGCCAATGGCGGTCAAGAACTCAATCGTGTTGGCATCCTCGCGGAAGATGATCGAGTTCATCATGCCGCGCAGGTGAGTGCGGGTGAGGTCTTTGTATTGTTTTTCAATCACCACGGCGCGAGCAAATTGCTCGGGCGTGACCAACAGATTGATGACAGATTCTTTGGAGGAGTCGTACTCGCGAATGACCGCCAAGATGTCTTTGGGGGGCAGTTGGTCCAGCACCAACATCAAAGCGTGGTCGCCTTCGGCATCGGCTAGCGCAACCAAAGCAGCTTCTGCGCCGGTGATGTCGCCTGCGGCAATCAGGCTTTGCGTTTTGGCAATCAGGGTGAGGGCGTTGGTGTTGTCTGTCATGGTGTGGTCCTTATTCTTTGCTGTCGAAGCCTTGCTCGACCATCCATGCGTTGCCTGCTTCTTCGCGCTCACGGGCTTCACGTTCTTCATCTTCTTCATGCTGATCGCCGCGTTCGACGTTTTCCAGGTCTTCGTCTGCATCTGCATCGGCGGACTGTGCGCGACCGCGAATTGGTGTGGCGTGCATGTATTCCAGTGCAGCAGCCACACTCATGAACCATTCGCCGACAGGTTCGGCCAAGATTTGGTCGACCATGGTCTGCGCCCACGGTGCGATGCGAATGCCTTCTGACAAAGCGTCCCAACTTAGCAAATTGTCCGCATCGAGGGTGAGGAAGTGCTCCATCAGCTCGGGCTCTGTGAACTCAAATGCTTGGTGCAACACAACGGCCACCATCTCTGGGTTGAGGTCCAGCAGTTGCAGCAAAAACGCCAGCTCTTGGCGTTTCTCTGCCAGTCGCTTGGGCAATACATGGTGGCCTTCGGAGTCTGAATTTAGATCATCCAACTCAGCTTGGTAGGACGAACGCAGCTCTTGAAAAAATGGGGAAATACGCATGGGTAACTTTACAAACGGTTCAGCACGTGCTGAAAATAGGTGTGCCAAATTTCGCGAGCGGTTTGGGCGGGGTCGTCGAGCAAGTTACGGCGACGGTTGTCGTCGTAGGCTTGGCGCTTAGCGTCATCGCTGAGCACGTCGTAGGCCTCTTGCGCTTCACGAAAACGCGCAGGTGCGTCGTCGTCTAAGTTGCGGTCAGGGTGAAACTGCGAGGCCTTTTGTCGGAACGCTTTTTTGATGTCCGCCAGAGTGGCGTCGCTTTTCAGCCCAAGGGCAGCATAGTGTTCAGACACGATCGACTCTATCAGTTACAGCGCTTGTTTGAGACGAATTTCTTCGACCTTCACCGGGCCCATCGGCACGGTTTTGGCGCTAGACATTTCGCGCTTGAAGCCAGCCAACTCGTGAAAACGCATGGCACGGTCGTTGGCGATGGGGACCCAGATGGACACGTGGGTGCAGCCTTCTTCTTGCAGGCCTTCGCGGGCCGCGTCCCACAGAGCTAGGCCGACGCCTTGGCCCCAATGGGTGGCATGGACATAGATGTCCCAAATTTCACCCAGGGTGTTGGGCGTGCCTTTGTCGCGTGAGCGGTCGTAGCCCACAAAACCCACAATCTTGTCACCGTCAACGGCGACTTGCACTTGTGGCTCGGCAAACTCAATGGCTTCACGCCAGTAGGTGCTGTTTTTTTCTTCGGGGACCGGCAGCACTTTGGCGCCGGTTTGCATGGTTTTGAAAGCTTCTTTAGCGGTGTCAGCGTAGAGCTCGGCGATGTGGGGGGCGTCGCTCAGGGCGGCAGGACGGACGTCAAGGGTTGTCAGAAGGGACATGGAGGGGGAATTCAGAAATCGATAAAGGGGCCTATTGTCCCAGTAAAACTGATTGCCTGATGGAGTTCGGTAGAGTAGTGCCTTCGCTGCTTGGCAGCCTATCTTGAATCGTGACCCACCCTCATGCTCATTCTTGCCCCGATGGAGGGCTTACTCGACTTCGTCTTGCGCGACGTACTCACCCGTATTGGCGGTGTGGACCGCTGCGTGTCCGAATTCATCCGCGTCACCAACACCTTGCTGCCTGAGCGCACATTTTTACGCATCGTGCCTGAGCTGGCCAATGGTGGGCGCACCTTTGCGGGGGTGCCCGTGCGTCCGCAATTGCTGGGCTCCGATCCCATGTGTTTGGCCGATAACGCGGCGCGCGTGGCCGCTATGGGCTGCGACGGAGTCGATCTGAACTTTGGCTGCCCCGCCAAGCAAGTGAACCGTCATGGCGGAGGCTCGGTGCTGTTGCAAGACCCCGAGCTGCTCTACCAAATCGTCCGAGCCGTGCGTGCGGCTGTGCCAGCTTCCCAAGTGGTGTCGGCCAAGATGCGTTTGGGGTTTAACGACGACAGCACCGCCGAGGCCTGCGCCTTGGCGCTCGAGGCGGGCGGTGCGAGCGAGATTGTGGTCCATGCACGCACCAAAGCTGATGCGTACCGCCCCCCGGCTTATTGGCCACGGATTGCCGACATCAAAGCCAAAGTGAAAATACCGCTGGTGGCCAATGGCGAAATTTGGAATGTGCAAGACGCCCTGAAGGCCCGTGCGGACTCAGGTTGCTTTGACTTGATGTTGGGACGAGGCATCGTCACCAACCCGGGCCTCGGCTGGGCCATCAAGGCACATGATGCGGCGGCCCAAGGGCTACCGCCACCCGCGCCAGAGGTGCGCTGGCAAGAGCTGCCCCCGCATCTGCACACGTTTTGGCAGATCGTGTCTGGCCATGTGAGTGAGCGTCACCAGCCAGGACGCATCAAGCAGTGGTTGAATTTTTTGCGCAAGCATTACCCAGAGGCTGAAGCCGCGTACGCCCATCTGCGCACCATCACCGAGCCCGCGCAGATCACGGCGTGGCTAGAAACAACAGGAAACCCATGACAGACGACGCCCTCAACGCAACTGACACCCAAGAACCTCGCCTTTGGCAGGGTGACGGTTGGACGGCCAAAGTGATTAAAAACGAAGACGATGACGGCTGGGCCGTGGCCATGTTCAAAGACGGCGAGGCCGAAGCCGCGTTGATTGGCCCTTGGACCATGGGGCGTGATAAAAAGAACCCCAAACCGCTGGACGGCAACGCCTTCATCACCTTGGTCAAAACCGCCTCTGAGTTTGTGCGCCGCCACGAGCAGCAAATGCACGCCACCTTGCACCAGTCGGTGACGGTCAACTCAAGCACTGGGCGCGTCACCGTGTTGCTGGACATCGTGCCCGACGACGACAACCCCTACGCCACCCTCAGTGCGCAAGACGAGGGCGGCGACACCGTGGCCGAGGTGCGCGTGGAGGCAGGTTTCAAGCTCAACCGCACCACGGCTCAGGCCTGGGTAGACGCAGGGTTTGAAAAGCCGTGACGCTCGTCGCGTTAAGTTTGTGACAAAGCGGCCCCACATGACTCAACCCAAGCCTTGGCAAGTTCTCACCGGCGGCATTTGCGGTTTGGTATTGACGATTGGGTTGGCTCGTTTTGCTTACACTCCTTTGTTGCCAAGCTTGCAAGCGCAGACGGGTCTGACTGATGCCGCCGCCGGCGGTTTGGCTGCCATCAACTATGCGGGCTACATGAGCGGCGCTTTGGCTGCCGCGTGGATGGATGATGTGCGTTGGCGGCATTGGCTCTACAGCGCAGGGCTTTGGATGGCCTTGGTCACAGTGGCAGCGATGGCGCTGACCACTTGGATGCCTGCGTGGGCTTTGATTCGCTACATCGGTGGCTTGTGTGGCGCCACGGGTATGTTGCTTGGGTCTGGCTTGGTGTTGGGCTGGTTGATGCGTCAAGGACGTCGGCCGGAGCTGGGGTTGTATTTCATTGGGTTGGGTCTTGGCATTGTTGTGTCGGCCGTTGGCGCCTGGGGGCTATCGCGGGTGTGGCCGACCTGGTCCGATCAATGGTTGGCGTTTGGGGTGTTGGGTTTTGTTTTTTTAATTCCCGCATG
>CAIODK010000177.1 GCA_903856995.1 uncultured Burkholderiales bacterium | reverse complement strand
TATCACTCATTCGACGCACATTCTTTGCAAGTTCACAGAGCTTGGGACAACAAAAAACAAAACTCGTGCAACAAGGCAAAACCGGTGATAAGTTTTCTGAGAACACCCGTCTCACACACGAAGGCGTTGTGTTCATGGGCCTCAATGTTCCAGGTAGTAATAACAATTGGGTGATGAGCGCAAAGGAGTGCACTTATAAAAGCGCAAGAACTTTGGCTGATTGCGAAGCCACCAATGAGGAATATATAGAACGTGACGGCAAAAATATCGAATGGCTCAAGATGGGCTTTGCCGCAGCCAAGTCGCAATCAGCCCTAGGTGTGGTTGTCGTGATTCAAGGTAATCCAGGTTTTGACTTACCCGAAACACACGAGGATGAAAGCCAGCTTGCACAGTACGCGGGTTACCGAAATTTCATGTCAGCACTGACCACAGAGACTGAACAATTCGCTGGGCAGGTACTCTTGGTGCACGGAGACGACCATTTTTACAAAGTCGACAAACCTTTGTATGCCCCCAATCGGTTATTGCACAACTTAACACGGGTTCAAACCTTTGGTAGCCCTTCTAACCATTGGGTTCGCGTTGATGTGAATGCATCTCAGCCTGAGGTATTCACCATTCGTCCGGTGATTGTGAAGCCTGTCAAATAAAGCTCAATGGACTTATGGATAGGCGTACATTTCAACGCCCAATGCGCGCAATTTGTGCCATGTTTCTGGCTTTGGCCAAGGTTTGGTTCAAATACTCGGCAATCATTTCCTCGCTGTCGAGGTACTTGGATGCATCGAACTCAGTTGCTTTCCCAATGTGGTTTTTCTAAATTGACGTTTTCAAATATTGAATCCAATTAGACACAAGCGTCTTTGCTTATGAACTTACAGACAAGTCAAAATTATTTGCACTCGCCACCCCGCCCGCACTTGCGCACCATGCTCGACGGTCCACGTAAGGCCAACTCCTGATCCAATGCCTAGTGCAACGCCTCATCTTCCAAGGCATCCTTTGACCTAGAGCAAAGTCTCGATGCCGCGCTGTTTTTAAACTGAACGGCATGTCAGAAACTAAACCTCGCTTTGCTCACTCTTTTGCAAAGCTGTTGTTTATCCCGTTTGTGTGCGCCGCACTGACGAGCCAAGCTTCTTTGTGCGAATCAGGTCTTCGGCAGTCCCCGATTGACATCACCCGCAGCCAACGTCAAGCGTTGCCACCTCTTCAATTTGCCTACCCATCTGCCCCGCTTCGGGTGGCCAATGATGGGCATACGTTGCGGGTGCGGTTCAAACAGGGCAGCGTCTTGCAGATAGGCGCGCAGACCTACACGCTGCAGCAGTTCCACTTTCACACGCCTGGGGGCGACCGCATTGCGGGGGAAGAGTTCCCGATGGTGGCGCACCTGCTGCACAAAAGCACGAGTGGCCAACTGCTGGCGTTGGCGGTGATGTTTCGTACCGGCCCGCAAGACCACCCGCTGTTCAACACGCTGCTGCCGCTGGTACCCAACAAGCCCGATGGCGACCACGTGCACCAAGACATCTCGCTCAGTGCCAGCGCGCTGCTGCCAACGCAGCGGGGCTATTACCGCTACAGCGGCTCGCTCACCTCTGCCCCTTGCACTGAAGGGGTGGACTGGATTGTGATGAAGCAAGCGCTAGAAATTTCGGCCAAGCAACTGGCCCTCTACAAGTCCACGTTTGCAAACAATGCACGCGGGGTTCAACCTTTGCATCAACGTCACGTTCTGGAGAGTCCCTAAAAATGAAAACCCGATCACCCCATACCCATGGGCTGCGCAGCAGCTTTATCTCGGTTGCCTTGGCCCTGCCGGTTATCGCAGGGTGGTGCGCGGGGCCAGAGAAGTTCGAGGGCATTGAAGTCAAGGTGACCCAAGAGATGATGGGCGCTGGCGCGGTGTCCAGTGGGGTCAAGTTGCCGCCCATTCCGCCGATCACCGGCAACCGTTTGAAGCCGGTCGTTTCCTGGGGCAAGCCCTTGCCCTACCCCATCGTCATTGCAGACCGACGCAACAACCGACTGATCGAGATTGCGCCGGACAAGCGCATCGTGTGGGAGTTCAACTCCCCCAACCTCAAGGTCTATCGCGGCAATGAAGATGTGAATTTCTCGATAGATGGCAAGCAGCTGGCCGTGAGCGAGGAGGACAACTTTGACGTGCATCTGGTTGACTACGAAACCCGCACGCTCACCTGGACGTATGGCACACCCGACTTTCGGGGCAAGGGCAAGAACTTGCTCAACTACCCCGATGACGCGCACTTGCTGGCAGATGGCAAGTTCCTCACGGCCGACATTCGCAACTGTCGAATCTTGATCATTGACCCCAAGGACAACAGCATCACCACGCAATGGGGCACGCCGGGCAAATGCAAGCACAACCCGCCCAAAGAATTGGCATACCCCAACGGGGCGACACCGATGGAGAACGGCGATATTTTGGTGTCCGAGATTGGGGACGCACAGATCTCACGCATCACGCGTGAGGGCAAGGTCATTTGGAGCGTGCGCGCACCCGATATCCGTTATCCCTCAGACGCATTCCCCACGGTGGATGGCAAACAAATCATCGTGGCCGATTTCTGGAAGCCAGGCCGTGTGGTGATCTTTGACCCGTTGACGGGGAAGAAGACTTGGGAGTACTTCGTCAAGAGTGGCGACGGCATGTTGGACCACTGCTCCATCGCGCGTGAATTGCCAGACACCGGCGATATTTTGGTGGTGGACGACCTGCACGACCGCGTGGTGGTGATTGACCGCAAGACCAAAAAGATCATTTGGCAATACGGCGAAACAGGGAAGAAGGGGTTCTTGCCTGGCCTGCTGCACTACCCCGATGGCGTGGACTTAGATGTGTTCCGTGACTGGAAGGCGGCATTGGGCAAATGAAACGGGGTGGCTGCTGCTGTTTGCATCACAACTGTTTTAACTCGCCAACCGAGCGGGCCTTGTCTACACTGACCCCATGATTCAAGGCCTCGTCCAACTGTTCATCTTCCAAGCCCTCGGCGAACTGGTGTCTAAGTTCGCCCTGCCCTTCATCCCAGGCCCCGTGTTGGGCTTGGTGTTGTTGCTGGCGTATCTCAGCGTTCGCGGCCATGTGCCGGCATCGATTGATTTGGTGGGCGGCAGCGTTCTACAGCACTTGGGACTGTTGTTCATCCCCGCGTCGGTGGGCGTGGTGCTTTACTTGCCGGTGTTGCAGGCCAACGCGTGGGCCATCAGCGCGGCGCTGGTTGTGAGCGTGGTGGCGACGGTGGCGGTGACGGCGGGCTTACTCAAGATGTTGGCCAAGAAGGCTCCGACAGATGCGTAACGTATGAATAAGGAATTTCAAACGCACTTACCGCCCATCTCTGAGATTTGGGTGTACCTCTCGGGCAGCCCGCTGCTGGCTTTGGTGCTGACGCTGAGCGCGTATTTGCTGGGCCTCACGCTGTACGAGCGCAGCCAGCGCAACCCGCTGGCCAACCCTGTGTTAATCGCGGTGGTGGTGGTCACGCTCAGCATCAGCGTGCTCGACATGCCGTATGCCAAATATTTTGAAGGCGCGCAGTTTGTGCACTTCTTGCTGGGCACGGCCACGGTGTCGCTGGCCATTCCGATCTACAAAGGTTTTGCGTCGCTCAAGGGGCGCATGAGCGTGTTGCTACTGTCGCTGATAGCGGGTGGCATCACGTCAGTGTTCACCGCCGTGGGCATGGCGCGTTGGTTGGGTGTGGACGAGTCGCTGGTGCGCGGCCTGGTGGCCAAGTCGGTCACTGCGCCGATTGCGATGGGCATTGCCGAACGCGTGCAAGCCTCGCCCACCTTGACCGCCATCTTTGCCGTCAGCACGGGCATCTTGGGCGCGGTGTTGGGCCGCTACGTGCTGGACGCCTTGCGCATCACCCAATGGTGGCAACGCGGCTTTGCGCTGGGTGTGGCGGCACACGGCATCGGCACCTCGCGGGCCTTCAGCGTCAACCCCGAAGCCGGTGCGTACGCCAGCCTCGGCATGGGCCTGCACGGCATCGTGGGTGCGGCGGTGATTCCTTATGCGGTAGCTTGGTGGTTTTAACGCTTACTTCACCAGCGCCACCGACTTGACCTGCGCCCATGCAGGCATGCCCACATGCAACCCGAGCTCATGCACGCCACGCGCAGTGACACGCGCCAGCAGCACGGTGTCGCCGCAGCGCAAGCGCAGCAGGGTTTGTGAGGGGTGTGCCTCAGGCGTGATGGCGTCCACCACGCACGGCACGTGGTTTTGAATGCTGGTGTGCGTGGCTGCTGCCAAGGTCACGCTCACGTCGCGGGCCAGCACGCGCAGGCGCACGGTTTGGCCCACGTGCAAGCCGCTGTCGCGCACCCACAAAGCACCACCTGCAAAGCCGACTTGGGCCAAGTGCCATTGGGCATCGATGCTCAGCACGATACCTGTGAGCAACGCACCTGCATCTTCGCCCAGCACCACGGGCAGGTTGGCTTGGGTCAGCACTTCGGCCACGGGGCCGTTGGCTTGCACACGGCCTTCGTTCATCACCACCAGCGTATCGGCCAAGCGCGCCACTTCGTCTACCGCATGGGTGACGTAGAGCATGGGGATGTTTAGGTCGTCGCGCAGTT
>CAIODK010000176.1 GCA_903856995.1 uncultured Burkholderiales bacterium | reverse complement strand
CTCATCAATTTGGCTGGACTGCTGCATGGCACGGCTGGTTAAACCAATTTTGTGACCGATAACTGTGCGACCCTCTGCGTATTTCAAGGCCATCCACGCACGATTGATACGGTAGCCGTCTTCGATGGTCATGCCAGGAAAACGTTTGGAAAAATGCTCGACCTGAACTCGGGTTTTTTCGGCATGATTCAAATCAACCGCCAGTGCTTGGATTTGTTCTTCTGTGAAAACTGACATGCTTAGCCCTTGTAGAAAAGTGGGTGAAGACTGCTGTGCTTGGCATCAAACACCTCTTGCCCCACATCGATTTGCAGGGTGATCCCGATGTGCTGGGTGGCCATAAGAGGTTCGCAAAATGCTTTCACCACAGCGACTAAGGTCTCGCCTGCCCGCTGTTGTGCGGCCGCGCTGCGACCACGCCCCATGCGCAAATTCAGGTACATAAATGCATAGTCACCATCGCCGCCTGCAGCAATACCTGCCGCGCCGTCATCGGCCACTGCGTAGTGAGGCGCGGGGTAAGCCAGAACGCGCGTACCTCCGGTTGGAAACACTTGCTTGCCAGACTCATCCTTGACGGTGAGCATGGCATCGGCGAGTTGTCGACACAACGATTTCATGTCAACCGCTTGGTCGAGTTGGCCGGTATAGAGAATGACGAGATGAGGCATGGTTTACAACCGAGTGGCGACTTTGTAGCCCTGTGCTTGACTAGCCACAGCAGCAGGAATGTGTTGGCCGTCTTGCGGGGTAACCTCGAAAACAGCGTTGAGTTGACCTGTGCCTGAAGCACCAAAGTAAGGCGTCACAATGTCTACGGCACCTTGATAACCACTCCAGCCCAGTGAACCGAGCAACATGGCTGTGTCGTGCATAAAACCTTCGCCATGGCCTTTGGCCGCATATTCAGGAAGCATTTCACAAAAGTCTGCCCACTCGCGCTTGTGCCACATGTCCAGCACATGCTTGTCCAAGTGTTCGAGGAACGGGCTCCAAACTTTCAAAGCAAACTCAGGCGCCAAACCGTTTTGTGCAAAACGGTGTGAGAGTGAACCACTGGCCAAGAAGGCCACATTACCGTCGTAGTGTTTCTCCACCGCTTCGCGCATGGCCCATCCCAAACGTGCACTGTCGCTCAGGTAATGCGAGGTGCACAGGGCCGAGACCGAAATCACTTTGAAGTGTTGGTCGTCATTCATGTAGCGCAGCGGTACCAAGGTTCCGTATTCAGGCTGCAGTGTGGTGGCATCGTGTGCCAAGGTCTCTACGCCGTAAGCATTGCAAGCTTTGGCCAAAATATGACCAAGCTCTGGATTGCCAGCAGACTCATACGCCATGTTGCTGATGAAGTGTGGCAACTCATTGCTGGTGTAAGAACCTTTGAAGTGCGCACCGCAGTTGATGTGGTAATTGGCATTGACCAGCCAATGGGTGTCAAACACCACCAAGGTGTCCACCCCCAACGCACGACAACGACGACTGATTTCTTTGTGTCCATCAATGGCGTCTTGGCGTGTCCCAAAGCGAGGCCCCGGCAATTCACTCAGGTACATGCTGGGCACGTGGGTGATTTTTGCGGCGAGTGCGAGTTTTCCCATATGTCTCTCCTTGATTCTGCGATGGATGTTGACGCTCACACACCCCAATGCGGGATGTGGTGCGATCCCATAGAGACCGCAATGTTTTTAGGCTCAAGGAAAACTTCGTAACTCCAAGTGCCCCCTTCACGCCCCGTACCGCTGGCTTTGGTGCCACCGAAGGGTTGACGTAAATCACGCACGTTTTGGCTGTTCACAAAACACATGCCAGCCTCAATGGCTGCAGCAACGCGGTGAGCCTTGCCAATGTTTTCAGTCCACACATAGCTCGACAAACCGTATTCAATGTCGTTGGCTTGGCGAATGGCATCGGCTTCGTCGGTGAAGGGGATCAAGCAAGCCACAGGGCCAAAAATTTCTTCTTGTGCAATGCGCATGCGGTTGTCCACATCGACGAACACCGTGGGGCGTACGAAGTTGCCTTTGTGCAAATGGGCAGGCAAGTCTGGCGCATCTAAGCCGCCACACAAAACAGAAGCACCTTCTTTCGTACCTAACTCAATGTAGCTGCGCACCTTGGCCAAATGACCTTGGCTGATCATTGGGCCGATGATGGTTTTCTCATCCAAGGGGTCACCCACCACAATGCGCTTGGCACGTTCGGCGAACTTAGCCGCGAAATCGGCATAGATGCTTTTTTGTATCAAGATACGGCTGCCCGCTGTACAGCGTTCGCCGTTGTTGCTGAAGATCATGAACACCGCCGCATCCAAAGCGCGGTCT